>NZ_CAWNZT010000118.1:0-8308 GCF_963878965.1 Aeromonas sp. HMWF015
CAACGAGCGTGGTGTTGCCCTGCTCTCCACGGGCGGTACCGCCAAGCTGCTTGGCGAGGCGGGTCTGCCGGTGACCGAGGTCTCCGACTACACGGGTTTCCCTGAAATGATGGATGGCCGGGTCAAGACCCTGCATCCCAAGGTTCATGGCGGCATCCTCGGCCGTCGGGATCAGGATGACGCCATCATGGCCCAGCACGCTATCTCCCCCATCGACATGGTTGTCGTCAACCTCTACCCCTTTGCTGCCACCGTGGCCAAAGCGGGCTGCACTCTGGCCGATGCGGTCGAGAACATCGACATCGGCGGTCCGACCATGGTGCGTTCTGCCGCCAAAAACCATAAAGATGTCGCTATCGTCGTCAAAGCTGCCGACTATGATCGGGTTATTCGCGAGATGGATGCCAACGGCAACAGCCTGAAACTGGCGACCCGTTTCGATCTTGCCATCGCCGCCTTCGAGCACACCGCCGCCTACGACGGCATGATCGCCAACTACTTCGGCACCATGGTTCCTTCCTACGGTGAAAACAAGGAGGGTGACGAGGAGTCCCGCTTTCCGCGCACCTTCAACAGCCAGTTCATCAAGAAGCAGGACATGCGCTACGGTGAGAACAGCCATCAGGCAGCCGCCTTCTACGCCGAAGAGCATGCCGCGCCGGGTTCTGTCTCCAGCGCTATCCAGCTGCAGGGCAAGGCGCTCTCCTATAACAACATCGCCGATACCGATGCGGCGCTGGAGTGTGTTAAGGAGTTCGACGAGCCGGCCTGCGTCATCGTCAAGCATGCCAACCCCTGCGGTGTGGCCATCGGTAACGACCTGCTGAGTGCCTACGATCGCGCTTACCAGACCGACCCCACCTCTGCCTTCGGCGGCATCATCGCCTTCAACCGTGAGCTGGATGGCGCCACTGCCGCTGCCATCGTGGCCCGCCAGTTTGTTGAGGTGATCATCGCCCCGACCGTCAGCCAGGAGGCCCGTGATGCGGTCGCCGCCAAGCAGAACGTGCGTCTGCTCGAATGCGGTCAGTGGACGGCTCCGGCGCAAGGGTTTGACCTCAAGCGCGTCAACGGTGGCCTGCTGGTACAGGAGCGGGATCTCGGCATGGTGACGCTGGGTGACCTTACCGTGGTCAGCAAGCGCCAGCCGAGCGAGGCCGAGCTGCAGGATCTGCTGTTCTGCTGGAAAGTGGCCAAGTTCGTCAAATCCAACGCCATCGTCTACGCCAAAAATGGCCAGGCCATCGGCGTCGGCGCAGGCCAGATGAGCCGTGTTTATTCGGCCAAAATCGCCGGTATCAAGGCGGCGGATGAAGGACTGACCGTGGCGGGCTCCGTGATGGCCTCCGATGCCTTCTTCCCGTTCCGCGACGGTATCGATGCTGCCGCGCAGGCCGGTATCTCCTGCGTGATCCAGCCGGGTGGCTCGATGCGAGATCAGGAGGTAATCGACGCCGCCGACGAACACGGCATGTGCATGGTCTTCACCAACATGCGCCATTTCCGTCATTGATGGGTCAGGGGCTGCCGATGGCGGCCCTTTTGTTGTCTCTTTTCAACTGACTATTTCCACTGACTGACGGCCCGGGTGGCCGTCCAGTGACCACAAATAGAAGCGAGCGATACGATGAAAGTACTGATCATTGGCAACGGTGGCCGTGAACACGCCCTGGCTTGGAAGGCCAAACACTCCCCGCTGGTGCGTCACGTTTTTGTGGCGCCGGGCAATGCGGGCACCCAGCTTGAGCCGGGTGTCGAGAACGTCGCCATCGAGGCGACCGATATCGAAGGGCTGCTGGCCTTTGCGAGAGAGAAGCAGATCGGCCTCACCATCGTCGGGCCGGAAGCGCCGCTGGTGAAAGGGGTGGTGGATGCCTTCCGCGCCGCCGGTCAGCCCATCTTTGGCCCGACCGCTGCCGCTGCCCAGCTGGAAGGCTCCAAGGCTTTCACCAAGGATTTCCTGGCCCGTCACGCCATCCCGACTGCCGAATACCAGAATTTCACCGAAGTGGAGCCTGCTCTCGCCTACTTGCGCGAGAAGGGCGCCCCCATCGTCATCAAGGCCGATGGTCTGGCGGCGGGCAAGGGGGTGATTGTCGCCATGACCTTGCCGGAGGCGGAAGACGCGGTGCGCGACATGCTCTCCGGCAATGCCTTTGGCGAAGCGGGCTCCCGGGTGGTGATTGAGGAGTTTCTGGAGGGGGAAGAGGCGAGCTTCATCGTCATGGTCGATGGCGAGCACGTGCTGCCGATGGCCACCAGTCAGGATCACAAGCGGGTTGGCGACGGTGATACCGGCCTCAACACCGGCGGCATGGGGGCATACTCCCCGGCGCCTGTGGTGACCGCCGAGGTACATCGACGCGTGATGGAGCAGGTGATCATGCCGACCGTGCGCGGCATGGCGGCCGAGGGCAACGTCTACACCGGTTTCCTCTATGCCGGTCTGATGATCGACGGTGCAGGCAATCCCAAGGTGATCGAGTTCAACTGCCGCTTTGGCGATCCCGAGACCCAGCCCATCATGCTGCGGATGCAATCCGATCTGGTGGAGCTCTGTCTGGCCGCTTGCGCGGGCAAGCTGGATCAGAAAGAGGCCATCTATGATCCCCGCGCCGCTATCGGCGTGGTGTTGGCGGCGGGAGGCTATCCGGGCGATTACAGCACCAACCACCCCATCAGCGGCTTGCCGGTGGATGAAGTGGCGGGTGAGAAGGTGTTCCATGCCGGTACCCGCCTGGAGGGCGATACCAGCCTGACCGCTGGCGGCCGCGTGTTGTGCGCCACCGCCCTCGGCCACACAGTGGCAGAAGCCCAGCAGCGTGCCTATCAGCTCGCTGGCCGCATCAAGTGGGATGGCGTCTTCTACCGCAAGGATATCGGCTGGCGCGCCATTGCTCGCGAACAGGAGTAACTGACGCACGCAAATGGCCAGCTGATTCAGACCCCGCTACGGCGGGGTTTTTTGTCCTTGTTTACCGCTTTCAACCATCCTCATGATGCGCGTCACCTGCGTTCAATCAGTTACCAAGCGCAAACAAGCGCGGCATATCTGTCACTATTTGCCACAAAAAACAGCATTTTTCACAAACGTTTCACCATAAGTCATGGCATCATGCTGGTGATGAATTCTTGTTTGGATTCATAAGTACCCCTAACAATTCGAGCATGTCGTTATATAAGGAAATCCCATGTTGAAAACCGTCCGCCCCCTGCTGCTGCCTCTGATGTTTGGCCTGATGACCCTGCCTGCCGTGGCGGGTGATCTGGAACAGCCGATGAAGAAGATTGGCTTCAACTACAAGCAGGCCGTCAAGGCTGATGATGCAGCCACCATGGAGAAGCACATCAACGAGATGAAGGCCCAGCTGGATGTAGCCAAGCAGAAGAACATGCCGGCCGCCAAGAAAGAGAAATTCCTTGAAGGGATGAATGAGGTACAGACCGAGCTGGACGCCAGCCTGGCCGCACTCAAGGCGGGTGATGAGGCCAAGGCGCGCGAACATCTGGCCAAGGTCAACGACCTGAAGAAGGAGTACCACAAATATGCCAAGCAAAAAGGGTGAGCCCTTTCGCTGGGATCCGCTGGTTCGCCTGACCCACTGGGGCTTGGTGGCGGTCTGCATCAGCAATCTCTGGGTTAACGAAGCGGGCGAGGAGTGGCACGAGTGGCTGGGTTACGCTGCCATTGGACTGGTCTCCTTGCGTCTGCTCTGGGGGCTTACTTTTGCCCGTGGCTACGCTCGCCTTGGTGCCCTCATCCCCAGCGGTGAGGATTTTCGCCAGCAAGCGCGCGAGATGCGTGAGCGACAGCCTCCGGCACCAGGTCATCACGGTAGCGGCAAGCTGGCCGTGTGGGCGCTCTGGCTGGTCGTGCTGGCCACTGCTGGCAGCGGCTGGTTTCAAAATACCGAGACGGGATTTGAACTGGGGGCTGACGAGTGGCATGAGTGGTGCGTGGTGGCGCTGCAGGGACTGATTGGTCTGCACCTGCTGGCCATTGTCTTCACCTCCTGGCGCCAGCGCAGCAATCTGGTTACCCGGATGCTGCCTGCTATCGGGCGTCGCTCGTCCATCCAGAGCGGCAGCAACGAGCAAACCTGAGGCGCAGCATTAGGCTCCTTGTCTCTGAGTGAGGCGCCTGATCCGGACCCTGCCCAGACCCGCCCATGGCGGGTCTTTTCTATGACCTCATCGAGCTCATCACTGGACATTGCCCGATCCGCAGATACAAAAAGGCCGCTCATCATGAGCGGCCTTTTTCAATTTGGTGGCCCCTGGGGGACTTGAACCCACGACCAATCGATTATGAGCGTGGGAAAAACGCATTTTACTGTATTTGCGTACAGTATATGATGTCATATAAATCAATGCCTTATAGCGCTACGCTCATTTTGTGACCTTCTCTGGTCTTCCCCTATATTCTCCCTCTGTCATATCCTATAGGTATCCTTTTTTGACCAATCGATTTTTAGGATACCTGGATCGATTGGTCGAGCAAGAACAGGCTAGCCAGGGAAAGGAGCAGCGAACGCCACTCCCCCCTTGGGCCAAAAAAGGTCGCATAGGGTTTAAATATTGAGGTTACAGAGGTTACAAGGTTACATCTCTCTACAGACCACGGTTTTACTGGGTTTGTTTGTAACCTCACCATAAATAGTCAGAGGTTACAGAGGTTACAAGACCAGTCTTGCCTGCCCTTCCTCTGGCTAGCCTGGTTTGTGGGGGGAAGATGAAAGCGTTCAAATTCACCAAGGCCACGATCGATGCACTGCCCTGCGCACCAGAGGGGAAGCAGGTCGAGTACTGTGATGCCATGGTGCAGGGGCTGAGGCTTCGGGTCGGGGCCACAGGAACGAAGTCGTTTAGCGTGGCCAAGAGGAAAGAGGGGCGCTTTATCAGGGCTACCTTGGGGCGCTATCCGGCATTGACCATCGACATGGCCCGCGCCAAGGCGCTGGAGATCTTGGGAGACGTGGCCATCACTGGCCAGAACCCCAACGTGATCCGCCGCGAACAGGACAAGCTGAAAGTCACCCTGGGCGAGGCGATAGATGCCTACCTTGCCAGCCGTGGCGACCGGATCAGAGCAGAGACGGCCAAGCACTACCGCGCTGATCTCAACAACTACTCCGGCGACTGGATGACGATCCCCCTGGTCAAACTCACACGGGAAAAGATCGAGGTTCGCCACAAGGCCATCACCGAAGGGTTGCCCAGTGCCTGGCACGGCGCATCGCCAGAGTTTCGCAAGGCGGGCACCGGCAAGGGCAGCAAGGCGCAGGCTGACCGCTGGGCGCGCACACTGCGGGCCGTGTGGCGCTTTGCCCGTGATCACTATCGGGATGCCAATGATCGGGTCATGCTGCCCGAGCCACCGACCGAAGTCCTGAGCAGCAAGCGGCTTTGGCACAACACCCCCAGACGCAACGACCGGATCCGCACCCATGAACTCAGGCGCTGGCTGGATGCTGTGGAGCAGGTCAGGCAGCACGCCATCGACTGGCGGGACGATACGACTGCCACCGTCTGCGATGCCATCGACATGGCACTGTTTACGGGGTTACGCCGCGCTGAAGTATTCCAGCTCACCTGGGATCGGGTCAGCATGAGCGGCGGCTACTTCTGGATTGACCAGACCAAGAATGGTGATCCGCTGGAGCTGCCGATCACCGATACCCTGCTCACCATTTTCCGCCGCCGTTGGCACTGGAACCTGAAACAGAGCCGGTTTGTATTCCCTGGTCGCAATCCAGACCGCCCTATCCATGAGCCGCGCCGTGTCATAGCCAAGATCTGCGCGGCCACTGTACCGAACCCCAACCCTGACGGCCTGCCGCCGCTCGAGTTCAAATGCCACGATGCCCGCCGTACCTTCGGCACTGTGGCCGAACTGGCCGAGGTCGGTCAGTACACCATCAAGCGCCTGATGAACCACCGCACTCTGCGCAGTGCCGATGTCACCCAGGGTTACATCCACTTCACAGCAGACGAGCTGCGTAAACCGGCTACCAGGATTGAGCGGGATATTTTGGAATATGCGGGCCGCCTGGATAGTAAAAATAATGCCAATAGTAATTTGTTGACTATTTTTGCCACGCTGCCAGAAGACGAGCAACGTCGATTATTGCTGAGCGCTTCAATGAATAATTCAAGGAGTTAAAGCTTTGCTTGATTTATTAAATAAAGAGAATGTTTGGGAAGGCTTACTATCTAAGTCGTATGACTATCTTTTTTTAATGGATGTAGCGACGATTATTGATGAAGTCACAGTAAGGGCTGAGATACTTTATGGTGATAAATACCAGCCATTACTCAATGAAAAGGCTATGTCAGAAGTGATCGGGCTATTGAAACTGGAGGAACCATTATTCCCAGTTGTGAATGATATCATGACTGAATCATTTATTGAGCTTATCGATTATGAAGAAGATGCGTTGGCTATCAGCATGAAATTGAGCGAAATGGACAAGCATATTCTTCACGTCAACTGTAACAAGTATGCAGAACGAGAGCCCAATGTACTTAGTCAAACAGATGTTGTGCGACCATTATCAGTTGGAGCGTTGAATTTTTATTATGAGCATACACTCCGAGCCAACCGACATCATCGCTATGTTGACTCTGTGTCACGTAACGTCATGAAATTCAGGAGTGAATTTGGCGACGTTGTACCATGTGCCCCGCCAATGAAACCAGATGGAAAAGTCTTGTTGAGTATTGATCTTGAGAATAGTTCGAATGATGAGATTTTATCCTCGCTGAAAAGTTTGCTCTCTGTATGGCGCAAAGAATTAGAGATTGGTGAAGTAAGAAAACGACCATTGCAGGTCAAAGGACATACAACGCTCAATAAAATAATAGACTATAAGTTAATTGAGTTGATGGATGTGTTGATTGTATTGAAAGTAGCTAATTGCCATGTTTGTTATGAACGACTGCAAGAGTATCTTTATTTTGATAGTATGTATAAAGATTGGGGGGCCGATAAAATAAAAAGGACAGTTATTCCACTGTCTAAGAAGTTCACTGACGAGCTTTATTTGAGAACCTTAAAAAATAGTTTGTCTGGCGACAATAAACTGTACTCGATTGTTGCCTCTATCTATGAGCCATCCAGTGCCTAACACGTCCAGGCATCATTAACACTCAGGCACAAAAATCACTTTTTCATTTTTGTTCCGGTATTAAACATGAAATATGGAAGATAGCCCTCGTAAACCAAGAGGGCTATCAATATGACATCATCTACCAGCCAAACCATTAGTAATCGCCTCACTCGCCGTGAGGCTGCCGCTTACCTTGGGTTGTCTGAGAAGACCCTCGGGGTCTGGGCCAGCAATGGTCGCTATGAACTCCCTTACTACAAGATTGGCAACCGTACCCTCTACGAACGCGCCGATCTCGATGCGTTCCTCGCCTCCCGCAAGATGCTGCATTCCAGCAAACCTGCAAACCCCATCCAATAACCCTGGAGGTACTCACATGCGCGTGATGTGTACCGAGTGCGGTCAGTTGGGCCGCATTACCAAGACCAACCGCCTGACGGCGGGGGTCGCCAATCTTTATTGCCAGTGTACCGATGCCGAGTGTGGTCACTCTTGGGTGTCCACCCTGGCCTATAGCCACACCTTGAGCCCATCGGCCAAGAACGCTACAGCGATGGCCATCACACTGGCGCAAGGGCTGTCGCCGGAGGCGCATGGCTCACTGTGCAAGAGCGTGAACGAGCGGCAGCAGCAGCTCGACATACTGGCCGCGCAAGAGCGCGAAAAACCGGTGGTTACACTGCGGAGGGTGGTATGAGTAGCCAAATCAAAACCGGCTGGGTGTGCATCGCCACTGCGGGGCCAACACTGGACGGCCGCAATATCAGCCCCGAGAGCCTGCGCCAGATGGCCGAGGCATATGACCCAAGTTTCTATATGGCCCAGCTCTGGCCAGAGGGAGCGCGCACTCGCCCGCTTGGCTCTGTGGATGCCTTGAAGGTTCAGGAAGAAGGGGGCCAACTCAAGCTGATGGCGGTGCTGTGCCCGACCCTTGAGCTGATTGACCTCAACATCAGCGGCAGCCACGGCTTTTGCACCATTGAGGCGGCTGAAAACTTTGCAGGCACCGGCCAGTGGTATCTGGCGGGGGTCTCTGTCACCGACCAGCCGACCATCACGGGGCTGACCCAACTGCAATTTAGTGCCAAGCGACCCGAGGCGCGCCCGCTCTTGGTGCCAGCCTCTTTGCCTGTACCCGTCCCCGCCAAACCGGCGAACCGGACACCAGACCCTGACCGCATGTTCAAGCAGCTGGAAAC
>NZ_CAWNZT010000119.1:0-1867 GCF_963878965.1 Aeromonas sp. HMWF015
GCAAAGCGATTGAAGCGGTTAACAAAATCCATCCCCAGACCATACTGCTCATTGCTGTTTTCCGACACGCGTAGCTCACCGAGCTGACGTTCATCAAAGTGCAGGCCGGTGAGGATATATTCACGCCCCTCCACCATACCGCTGGCGTCCACCCCTTTGCGTGGCATCGCATCTTCGCCAGAGATCGCCTTCTGGCTCGCCATAAAGTCGATAAAGGCATGGTCGGCATAGCTCTGATCGGCCCCGGTATCCAGATACATGCGCACGCTGCTCTCACCGTGGGTCAGATACACTGCCGGGGAGCGGTTGTAGCTATCTTCATAGCCGATGCAACGCTCGAAGGTGGCTGCCGACGGTGCCGTCAGCGAAGCCGTGAGCTGATGCTTGTCGCGATCAAACACCCAGTTGAAACGGCGGATGGTGTCGATCCCGAGGATGCCATCGATACGGCTGCCGAGAGACTGGGAGAAAAGATCGAAATCAACGGTTGCCCACAGATCGCTGTCATCAATGGTGACCGATCCCAGCGAGAAGGGCTGCGGCTCAACAAAGCCAAGCTGTTCGCTGCCCAGTTGACTCGAAACGCTGCTCACAGTGGCAAAATCAGCCTGATAGGCCCTGGGCAATTCGCTTAAGGTCAGCGCCTTGAAGCGGCTGGCCAGACGACGATCGATAAAGGTGATACTGGCCCCGGTATCGAGCAAAAACTGGTACTGCTCACCGGCTATGGTGACGGGGATCAGGGGGGCGCTTTCGTAATGCACTGTCAGCACCGGGCCGGGTGCATTGCGCTTGGCGGATGAATCCGGGGCTGTGCAGCCTTGGACGACGAACAGGGCCAACATGGCCAGCGCCACTTTGAACTGCGACTTCATAACTCTCCTTCCCAATAGCAGATGCCCCCGCGACGCCACCACATAATGCTATCTTGTTGATTTATAGATAAATAAGCTATTTCAGCGGGGGAGGCGGACAATAACAAAGAGTTTTATGCTGGTTCAAGCCGGATATGACCATGAATATTCTATGGAGATAGTTCAAGAATGGTTGTTCACGCTATCTCGGCGCGTCATCAATCGTAGGTGACATTTGATTAATTTATTGATCTTGCACAGAAAATCTCAATATTGAGCTTTCTCTCCACAGCGCCATGGTTAATATTGCCATTTGGCAACACTTGCCTCGTCGGAGTCTCCCATGAGCCATGCCAACCCCATCCCGTTGGTGAAACGCAGCAGACTGGAAGCTGAAATTCAGGGGCGGTAGCCATGCCATATCTCGCCCGGTCCCTTTTTGATCCAAACAAACTGACCGGCAAGCCGCTGACTCATCCACAACATGCAAATCAAGGTGGTGTATGGAAACACAAACCCTGCATCGTGGTCGCTTGATCGACCATATCCAACTGGTGGTCAAAGATTTGGTCGCCAGCCAGCGCTTTTATACGGCCATTCTCACCACCCTCGATATTCCGCTGGGCGGCACAGGTGAGGGCTACTTCTGGGCAGACGAACTGTTTGTCACCTCTGTCGACAGCCCCGCCGCACTGGGAGTGTTGACCGGTCGCCACCACCTCGCCTTTCAGGCAAAAGATCGCGCCATGGTGGATCGCTTTTATCAGGCCGCGCTGGCCAATGGCGGCAAAGATAACGGCGCCCCCGGCGAGCGCAATTATCATCCCGGCTACTACGCCGCCTTTGTCCTCGACCCGGATGGCAATAATATCGAAGCGGTTTATCACGGCGAGGCAAAGCGTAGTGTGGAGTCGGTGGAGATTCGGTTTTAGCAATATAGTGAAATACTATTAATATGAGGTCCGTAATGAACTATGAGGTAATTACATTTTGCTAAAATGGTGGTGTTATAA
>NZ_CAWNZT010000120.1:0-1771 GCF_963878965.1 Aeromonas sp. HMWF015
CCCGAATGAGTAGTGAATATTTATGTGAAATGGATGATAAACGGCAGCATATGCCGATGAATGAAAATTAAGCAGATATAAATCGGGGGATGCCAGAGCGGTCATCCCCCGGAAGATGGCTCTCAACCGAGCCAGAATGCCAGTAATTGCATACAAAACAGGGCGAACAGGCCGGCGATCAGATCGTCCAGCATGATGCCCAGGCCACCGTGGATCCGGCGATCAAACCAGGAGATGGGCCAGGGCTTGAGCACATCAAACAACCGGAACAGCGCGAAACCCGCCACCACCCACTCCCAACCGGCTGGCGCGGCGATCATGGTGACGCCAAAACCGATCACCTCGTCCCAGACGATGGCGCCGTGATCCGGCATGCCGATGGCATCGGTGGCGCTCTGGCAGATACGAATACCGACCACAAACCCAACCGCCAGCAGGGCGATGAACCAGTGGGTCGGCAGCCCGCTCACCAGCAGATAGAGCGGAATGGCCGCCAGGGTGCCCATGGTGCCCGGCGCCTTGGGGCTGAGACCGGAACCAAACCCCACCGCCAAAAAATGAAGCGGATTTTTCAGATCCAGTCGTGTCAGCTCGGGCTTTATCCTGAACAAACTCATGCGAAGTGATCCCACCCTTTCAGTTGCAGCTCGACCGCTTGGTCGCCACGCAGGTAGTCGATGCCCGGCTCGCCCGCCACGATGCGGCCAATGCGGCTGAACTTGACCCCGCTGTGGGCCAGCGCCGTATCGAGCGCGCCGCGGTGCTCCTCCGGTACGGTGAAGCAGAGCTCGTAGTCATCGCCACCGGCCAGCGCCAGTTGCCACGCCTCCTGCTCGCTCACCGCATCCTGCAGCACCGGCGAGAGCGGCAGCAGATCGAGATCGATCTGGGCCCGTACACCGGAGGCCTTGAGGATATGGCCGAGATCCGATGCCAGACCATCGGAGAGATCCAGCGCACTACCCGCCAGCCCGCGCAGCGCCTGACCGGCCAGAATGCGGGGATGGGGGTGGTCGAGCCGTGGCAGCACGGCAGCCAGCTGGTTCTCGTTGAGGGTGCGTTTGCCCAGCAGGTGGGAGAGCGCCAGCGCGGCATCCCCCAGAGTGCCGGTCACATAGATGCCGTCACCCGCTTTGGCGCCGCTGCGCATCAAGGCGCGCCCGGCAGGCACCGACCCCTTCACCGAAATGGTGATAGAGAGGGGCCCGCGGGTCATATCCCCGCCCACCAGCGCCACATTGTAGTACTCGGCCAGCTCCAGAAACCCTTCGGCAAAACCGGCGACCCAACCTTCGTTAATGGCAGGCAGGGTCAGCGCCAGCGACACCCAGCGCGGCTCAGCCCCCATGGCGGCGAGATCGGAGAGATTGACCGCCAGCGCCTTGTAGCCGAGATCCACCGGATCCATGTCGGGAAAGAAGTGTACGCCGCTCACCAGAGTGTCGGTGCTCACCGCCAGCTGGGTATCGGGGGGCAGGGTCAGCAGGGCACAGTCATCTCCAGGGCCCATCACCACGTCCTTGCGGGCGTGGGGGACCTTGAAGTACTTATCAATCAGCTCAAATTCACCCATACAGTAAAAAGCCAGCAATAAGCTGGCTCCTCTCTTAGATGCTGACGGACAGCAGGATCAACGCTTGTTCAGCGACTTGATCACCTTGTCCAGTACACCGTTGACAAACTTGTGGCTGTCATCGGCAGCAAAAGCTTTGGCCAGCTCGATCGCTTCGTTGATGACCACGCGCGGCGGTACATCATCACGACGGGTCAG
>NZ_CAWNZT010000121.1:0-6322 GCF_963878965.1 Aeromonas sp. HMWF015
CAGTGATAACAGAAGATGATGTCGCCATCGACTGATTCAGGGTGGGCCGCCAGATAGTCGGCTTTGGTGGGGAGCTGCTCCCACGAGGTGGTAGGGACATGCTTGCGTTGGCTGGTGTAGTAGACCCAGTAGAACAGAAAAAAGACCGCCAGGATCACGAATGTCAGCAGATGGTCCATCTTGAACTCCTCCGGTTAGGTGCAGCCCCTCGGATGCATGGCTGCAATCAGCTCCATCATCATTAAATTTGTGTCGAATGAATATGTTACAGGATGGATAAAGAGGGCGTTGTGATCCCCTTCGGGTTTTGCCCGCCCGCAGCGGGATGAAAAATGTGTCGTTTGGCGGAGCGGCCAGGGTATTGAACGGGGAGGGAATCTTGCTTTTTACAACATAAATTCAACATTTTTTTAGGTGGTTGGACTGTCTCTTTGATCCAGCTCACGTTACAATGCCCGCGCCCACTTCACCTAACGCGCAAACGATTTTCAGGAGAGAAACGGATGTTGAAACGTGACATGACCATCGCCAATTATGATCCGCAATTGTGGCAGGCCATCACAGACGAAACCCGTCGTCAGGAAGAGCATATCGAGCTGATTGCGTCTGAGAACTACACCAGCCCCCGTGTCATGGAAGCCCAGGGCTCCCAGCTGACCAACAAGTACGCCGAAGGTTACCCCTCCAAGCGTTACTACGGTGGTTGCGAGTATGTGGATGTGGTCGAAACCCTGGCTATCGAGCGCGCCAAAGAGCTGTTCGGTGCCACTTACGCCAACGTGCAGCCGCACTCCGGCTCTCAGGCCAACAGCGCCGTTTACATGGCTCTGCTGCAGCCGGGCGACACCGTACTGGGCATGAACCTGGCACACGGCGGTCACCTGACCCACGGCTCTCCGGTCAACTTCTCCGGCAAGCTGTACAATATCGTGCCTTACGGTATCGATGAGTCCGGCAAGATCGACTACGACGACATGGAACGTCAGGCTGTCGAGCACAAGCCGAAGATGATGATCGGTGGCTTCTCCGCCTACTCCGGTATCGTTGATTGGGCCCGCATGCGCGAAATCGCCGACAAGGTCGGTGCCTACCTGTTCGTCGACATGGCCCACGTGGCTGGTCTGATTGCCGCTGGCGTCTACCCGAACCCGGTTCCCCACGCTCACGTGGTCACCTCCACCACCCACAAGACCCTGGCCGGTCCGCGCGGTGGTCTGATCCTCTCCGCCGCTGACGACGAGGAGCTCTACAAGAAGCTCAACTCCGCCGTCTTCCCGGGTGGTCAGGGTGGCCCGCTGATGCATGTCATTGCCGGTAAAGCCGTTGCCTTCAAAGAGGCGCTGGAGCCGGAGTTCAAGACCTATCAGGCTCAGGTCGTGAAAAACGCCAAGGCGATGGCCGCTACCTTCATCGAGCGCGGTTACAAGATCGTCTCCGGCGGTACCGACAACCATCTGATGCTGGTTGACCTGATCGGCCGCGAGCTGACCGGTAAGGATGCTGACGCCGCACTGGGCAAAGCCAACATCACCGTTAACAAGAACTCCGTGCCCAACGACCCGCGCTCCCCGTTCGTCACCTCCGGTGTGCGGATCGGTACCCCGGCCATCACCCGCCGCGGTTTCAAGGAAGCCGAGTCCATCGAGCTGACCCACTGGATCTGCGACGTACTGGACAACCACGACAACGATGCCGTGCTGGCCACAGTGCGTGAGAAGGTGCTGGATATCTGCCGCCGCTTCCCGGTTTATGGCTGATAAGTCAGACCATCCGGTTTGAGACCAATGCCACCTTCGGGTGGCATTGTTTTTTCTGGCGTTGGGCAACACGAGAGGGATGAGATTGAACCACGAAGAGAAGATACCGAGCGAAGAAGCACACTCCTGCGCAGAGCGGGACAAGGTGCTGGAGGCGGAGCTTCGGCTGGCAATCCGCGCCCAGTATCACTTTCGTGCCAGTGAGCAGGGGCTGCTGGCATGGGATGTACGGCGGTTGGTGCGACTGAGCCGTGATCTGCCGCTGCAGGCGGTGGCATTGAGCGACATT
Source organism: Aeromonas sp. HMWF015 (assembly GCF_963878965.1). NCBI lineage: Bacteria > Pseudomonadati > Pseudomonadota > Gammaproteobacteria > Aeromonadales > Aeromonadaceae > Aeromonas > Aeromonas sp. HMWF015. Next base: position 2,047 of record NZ_CAWNZT010000121.1, read on the forward strand.
GCCGAGCTTGACCGTGATCACTGGTATGGCCATGGCAGCGCCACTCCTACGGTGCGCAGCGTAGTCGAGCACTGCCAGCTCATCATGGCGGCGGATCTCGCCTACCCGATCATTCTCGACAGCGCCGGTCGGGTGATGGATGGCATGCACCGGATAGGCAAGGCATTGATGCTGGGTCATGACTATATCGATGCGGTGCAGTTTACGGTCGACCCAGCCCCCGATTATCTGGGTTGTGATCCTGATACTCTGCCTTACGACGAGTGAGTTGCCCATTAGTGATAACGAACAGAAAAATCACGCTTTTCCGCTTTTTACCACGGTTGGATGGCCGTGCTACACTGGCCGACCTAGATCCTGGCCCGCCGGGCCGGTCCCTGTTCCATTAACGCCGGAGGTCCGATGCATTGCCCATTCTGTAGTGCGGTTGATACCAAGGTGATCGATTCCCGCTTGGTGGCAGAAGGCCATCAGGTGCGCCGCCGTCGTGAGTGTCTGCTCTGTCACGAGCGTTTTACCACCTTCGAGATGGCCGAGCTGGTGATGCCCCGCGTCATCAAGTCCAACGGCTCCCGCGAGCCGTTCAACGAAGACAAGCTGCGCGCCGGTATCCTGCGGGCGCTGGAGAAGCGGCCGGTGAGCATGGAGGCCATCGAAAAGGCGGTCAACCATATCAAATCTCGCCTGCGCGCCACCGGCGAGCGGGAAGTTGCCTCCGAGTTGGTAGGCAATCTGGTGATGGATGAGCTCAAGGGATTGGACAAGGTGGCTTATATCCGCTTTGCCTCCGTCTATCGCAGCTTTGAAGATATCCGCGAGTTTGGTGAAGAGATCGCCAAGCTGGAGAAGTAAACCTCCATGCTCACCCATGTTGCCGCGTCCGATTACGCTGCGCTAATCGAACCTACGATACTGCGTAAAGTCGAGATGTGTTGTCAAAGGAGCCCGAATGTTTAGTCAAGATGATTACCAATGGATGAGTCGGGCCCTCGATCTGGCCCGCCGCGGCCGTTACACCACGGCCCCCAACCCCTGCGTCGGCGCCGTGTTGGTGAAAGATGGGGTGGTGGTTGGCGAAGGGTGGCATCAGAAGGCGGGCGAGCCCCATGCCGAGGTCTACGCCCTGCGCGCTGCCGGTGACAACGCCCGTGGCGCCACCGCCTATGTGACCCTCGAACCCTGCTCCCACCACGGTCGAACTCCTCCGTGCGCCGAAGCGCTGATCAACGCCGGCGTGGCCCGGGTGGTGGCGGCCATGGTCGATCCCAATCCCCAGGTAGGCGGACGCGGCCTGCGGATGCTCTCCGAAGCGGGGATCAAGACAGATTTCGGCCTGCTGGCGAGCGAAGCCGAGGCGCTCAACCCGGGCTTTTTCAAGCGGATGCGTACCGCCTTCCCGCGGGTGACCGTCAAGCTGGGGGCCAGCCTCGATGGCCGCACCGCCATGGCGAGCGGCGAGAGCCAGTGGATCACCTCCCCGGATGCGCGCCGTGACGTGCAACGGCTGCGGGCCCGCCACGATGCGGTGCTCTCCAGCGCTGAAACCGTGCTGGCCGATGGTGCCTCCCTGACCGTGCGCTGGGACGAGCTGCCCCCCTCGGTCAAGGCGAGCTACCCCAAAGAGACCCTGCGCCAGCCGCTGCGAGTCATCGTCGATTCGCAAAACCGCCTCACACCCGACTTGCCGCTGTTCCAGAGCGAGAGCCCGGTGCTGCTGGCCCGTCACAAGGCGTCCGGCGAGTGGCCCGCATGGGTGCAGCAGCTGGAGCTGCCGCTGCTGGATGGCAAGCTGGATCTGGTCAGCCTCTTCATGCTGCTGGCCAAGCAGAACGTCAACTCGGTGTTGGTTGAGGCGGGCCCGCGGCTGTGCGGCGCTCTGCTGGAAAAAGGGCTGGTGGATGAGCTGGTGCTCTATCAGGCACCCAAACTGATGGGCGATGAGGGGCGTGGCCTGTTCCATCTGCCCGGCCTGACCCGGCTGTTCCAGGCGCCCAAGCTCGCCATCAAGGACATGCGCATGGTGGGGCCGGATATTCGCATTACCGCCAAATTAGCCTGATTTATCAATGTTCAAGGGGGCATAATTAGCCCCCGTCATCAGCAAGGTGATCTGCATGTTTACCGGAATTATCGAAGCGGTGGGAACCCTGGCCGAACTGCGTCGTCAGGGCGACGACATGGCCCTCACCGTGCACGCCCCGAGCCTGGATTTTAGCGACGTCAAACTGGGCGACTCCATCGCTACCAACGGCGTCTGCCTCACCGTGGTGGCGCTGGGCGACAAGAGTTATACCGCCGACGTGTCGCTGGAAACCCTCTCCCGTACCGGTTTTGCCGCCGCCAGAGTGGGCGATCGGGTCAACCTCGAGAAGGCGCTGATGCCCACCTCCCGCCTCGGCGGCCATCTGGTCTCCGGCCATGTGGATGGGGTAGGGGAGGTGAAAAGCGTCTCCAGCAGCGGCCGCGCCATCGAGTACTGGATCAAGGCGCCAGGGGAGCTCTCCCGCTATATCGCCGAGAAAGGCTCCATTGCGGTGGATGGCATCAGCCTCACCGTCAACGCGGTGCAGGGCGACCTTTTCCGCCTGACGATCGTGCCCCACACCGCGCAGGAGACCACCATCGCCAGCTGGAAGCCGGGCCGCAAGGTCAACCTCGAGGTGGATCAGATCGCCCGCTATCTGGAGCGGCTGATGATGGGGAAAAGTCAGGAGAGCAGCGCCTCGACCCTGACCATGGAGACGCTGGCCAAGGCCGGTTTTCTCTGACGGTGTGCGCTAAATCTGGCCACCAAAACGATTTTCTGTGATCCCGCTCTGATTGAAATGGAGCCGCTAGCCCCAATCTAGAGCAACATACACACGCATTTGCGTTGAGCCTGCGGGCTCAACCCCCAAGCACACTGATGGAGTAGCCCATGGCGCTGAGCACAACCCAGGAAATCATTGCCGATATCAAGGCTGGCAAGATGGTGATCCTGATGGATGACGAAGACAGGGAGAACGAAGGGGACCTCATCATGGCCGCCTCCTGCGTCCGTCCGGAGGATATCAACTTCATGGCCCGCTACGGCCGTGGCCTCATCTGCCTGACCCTGACCCGGGATCGCTGCAAGCAATTGGCGCTGCCGCTGATGGTGGATCGCAACAATGCCCAGTTCTCCACCGCCTTTACCGTCTCCATCGAGGCGGCAGAAGGGGTGACCACAGGTATCTCAGCCGCCGATCGTGCGGTGACCGTGCAGGCCGCTGTGGCGCCCAATGCCAAGGCGGCCGATCTGGTGCAGCCGGGCCACATCTTCCCGCTGATGGCGCAGGATGGCGGTGTGCTGACTCGCGCCGGTCACACCGAAGCGGGCTGCGATCTGGCCCGTCTGGCCGGTTTCGAGCCTGCCGCCGTCATCGTCGAGATCCTCAACGAGGATGGCACCATGGCGCGCCGCCCTGACCTGGAGATCTTCGCCGAGGAGCACGGCATCAAGCTTGGCACCATCGCCGACCTTATCGAGTACCGCAACCAGCACGAGACCACGGTCGAGAAGGTGGCCGAGTGCAAGCTGCCCACCGAGTTTGGCGAGTTCGACCTCATCACCTTCCGCGACACCATCGACAATCAGGTTCACTTCGCCCTGAAAAAGGGTGAGGTGCAGGCCGACCAGCCGACCCTGGTGCGGGTGCACCTGCATGATGTGCTGAGCGATCTGCTGCTGACCGACCGCCACGCCGCCCGCAGCTGGCCGCTGCCCAAATCCATGGCCCGCATCGCTGACGAGGGCGGCGTGCTGGTGATTTTGGGGGCGGAATCCCATGGCGCCGAGCTGCTGGCCCGGGTCAAGGGTTTTGAAGCCGCCGACAAGGGACTGGCACCGGAAGGGGCCAAGTGGCAGGGCACCTCGCGCCGGGTTGGTGTGGGTTCCCAGATCCTTAAGGCCCTTGGTGTAAGCAAGATGCGCCTGCTGAGCTCGCCGAAGAAGTACCATGCCCTCGGTGGTTTCGGTCTGGAAGTGGTTGAATACGTCGGCGAGTAACGTACTACCAGAGAAGTACCATCCCCTTCCGGGTGGCTTCGGTCTGGAAGTCGTGGAATTTACCGGCGAGTTAGCGCGTCGGACTGGTTAAATCGCGATCATGGCCGTCTATTGCGGCCATGGTTTTTGTCGTGGGTCTGTTGTGCTAGAATGTGCGCACTTTTGACTCCGGCCCTTTTGATTGCACAGATACAGGATTTCCAATGAAGGTTATCGAAGGAAATATCGCCGCTCCTGAGGCGCGCGTTG
>NZ_CAWNZT010000122.1:0-1435 GCF_963878965.1 Aeromonas sp. HMWF015
GTTGAGCCTTCGATGATAAAGCCGTGCAACAGGGTCGCCAGCAGCCAGGCTTGCGCCACCATCAGAATGCCCTGACCAAGGCCAAAAGCGATGGATATCGTGATCCAGCGGCGACCGTGACTCGATTGCTTGCGCAACCAGCCATAGAGACGTTTTTGCGTTTTTTTATCCATTACCACCATCCTCGCGTCGAGTGGCGCAAGACTATCCTTGCCGTTTGGCCTTGGCAACCTTGTAAATTATCTGTGTTGAAAATGTTTGATTGAAAAAGCAACCGTCTGTTCAATCCTTGTCCGAACAGATTGATTTATTGAAAAAAGTGGCAAAGGCGCCATTGCGCTCGGCGGCAAAATGCATATAGTAGGAGCCCTGACGCGGGTGTAGTTCAATGGTAGAACGGTAGCTTCCCAAGCTGCATACGTGGGTTCGATTCCCATCACCCGCTCCAAATTTCAGATGCCAGGCGGGCATCGTATAATGGCTATTACCTCAGCCTTCCAAGCTGATGATGCGGGTTCGATTCCCGCTGCCCGCTCCAGCTTCAAAACAAAAAGCCCACTCCTGCGAGTGGGCTTTTTGTTTATCATCTGTCTTGTGCGCCGTTCGACGTCACGCTTACCGTTTCTCAGCTTTAAGGCAAACAGCAGAGACAGAAAAGGCGCCCGAGGCGCCTTTTCAGATCAACAGCGTAGCGGGAGCTTATTCCTGCTCCAGCTCACCACAGAAACGGTAGCCTTCGCCGTGGATGGTGGCGATGATCTCCGGAGTATCGTTGACGCTTTCGAAGTGCTTGCGAATGCGACGGATGGTCACATCGACGGTACGGTCGTGGGGCTTGAGCTCACGGCCGGTCATCTTCTTCAGCAGCTCGGCGCGGGTCTGGATTTGGCCCGGGTTTTCGCAGAAGTGCAGCATGGCACGGAACTCGGAGCGCGGCAGTTTGAACATGTCGCCAGTGGGGCTGACCAGCGCGCGGCTGTTGATATCCAGCGCCCAGCCGTTGAACAGGTAGCGCTCAACCAGCTTCTTCTCTTCGCCACCGGCAGCCACGTTCATGGTGCGGTTCAGCAGATTGCGGGCACGGATGGTCAGCTCGCGCGGGTTGAACGGCTTGGTGATGTAATCATCGGCGCCGATCTCCAGACCAAGGATCTTGTCCACTTCGTTGTCACGACCGGTCAGGAACATCAGGGCGATGTTGTCGTTCTCACGCAGCTCACGGGCCAGCAGCAGGCCGTTCTTGCCCGGCAGGTTGATGTCCATGATCACCAGATTGATGGTGTGGGAAGTGAGAGCCTGGTGCATTTCGTCGCCGTTGTTGGCTTCGAGCACGATGTAGCCTTCGGCTTCAAAAATGCTTTTCAGGGTATTGCGTGTGACTAGCTCGTCTTCGACGATCAGAATGTGTGGTGTTTGCATGAGTATTCCCAGATTC
>NZ_CAWNZT010000123.1:0-13892 GCF_963878965.1 Aeromonas sp. HMWF015
CTCACCTTCCTGCTGGCCAAGCCCCCTTTCTCCCTGCCCACCCGGTGGCTCGGCATGCTGTTTCTCACCTATCTCTCGGGGACGGTGGCTTCCTCCCTGAGCGGTCGCTTTGCCAACCGCTGGGGGGCACAACGCATGTTGCTGGTCGGGATCGCCCTGATGGCCCTCGGCAGTCTGTGGCTGCTGCAAGCTAGCCTGCTCGGGATCCTGAGTGGCTTGCTGATCTCCAGCTTCGGCTTTTTCCTGGCACACGCCTGCGCCAGTGCCTGGGTCGGTCATCATGTCGAACACAACCGCGCCCTCGCCTCCTCCCTCTATCTGGTGGCCTACTATCTGGGGGCGAGTCTGGGGGGACTTTACCTGCACCCCTTCTGGGAGCAAGGCGAGCTGGACGGTCTGGTCATGGGAATTGAACTGGTCCTCATCCTGACGGCAGGCTTGAGCCTCTGGCTCGGCCGTCTCAAGCAGCGAAGCCAATCGCCACTGCCCGCCCAGCAACCCCACCGACACGGGTAACAGGCTCAGCGCAAACAGGGCCACCCACGAACAGATAGCGATCTCGCTACCAAGCGCCACCAGATAGCAAAACGGGTTACTCGGTGATAATGCCGATCCATTAAGGATCCATTGAAAGCTCCCCATGGCCCCCATTTGTCGCCCCCATCGCCTTCCTGCAAGCTCGCCAAAAGCTTGGCCACAAGAGCATCGAGCGGCGGTTTCACGGCACCGCCGCAGGCTGGCACCAGCAGGCCAATCACCTCGGTTGGGCCAGGCTACAGCTGCTCGCCGTCGATAGCGTGATGTGGCAGACGCCCGATACCCCGGACTGCTCCGCCGACTTTGCCAAGCCCAGCACCCAGCATGGCGAGACCGCCTATCCGCAGGCAGGTTCGCATGCTGTGTCAGATGGAGCTAACCAGCCACCTGTTTGTTCAAGCCGTCATGGAGAGCTGCGCCGTCAACGAGATGGTGCTGGCGAAAAAGCTTATCGAACACACGCCAGAGCATTCGTTCCCCCTGCTCGACAAGGGGTTCTACTCGCTCGGCCTGCTCCACGCTAGGCAAACCACCGGCAACGAGCGGCACTGGCTGCTGCCACTCAAAGAGGGGACGCAAGAAGTGGCCGCAGTTGCCCGAAACGATAGAAGCCCGTTTGCTGACTCGTACTATCAACGGCAAGGAGTACCAAGTGTTGGCCTCGATGGTCAACCCGATGCGTTGCCCAGGGACTGACATTGTCGCGATCTAAAACCATCGTTGGGAAATATAGAGCTGGGCGATTGGGAGATAAAACACAGCCTGCAACAACACCGACTGACCCTGCGCAGCCAGATGGTGAAGATAGCCGCGAGTCTCAAGGGAGAGTCGGCTAACTAGCTGAGTTTTCACATGGCGTCGGTCCATCTCATTCATGGACTGAGCTGCATGCTGCACATGTCGCCGAGGACTATCCAGAAGCGGGTCGCTGAGCTAGAGAAACAAGCGGGATAGTTTATATTGCCGGAACGAAGGGAGCGAAGTCCCCCCCACTACGTGAAGCCAAGGCCACAGAGATATAATGTGAAAAAAATAAATTAAAACAATACCATTCAGGCTTAACTGACTGGCATTACCCACAAGACACCCTGTTCATTTGTATTCCGCGGATGTGTTGGCTCAGGCAAGGCTGGTGGCAGGCAACTGGCAGGCCACGGCTTCTCGGCACAGCTGCTGCAAGCGGGCCAGCAGCCCTGTCTGCCCCAGCTCCGTCTCCTGAGGCGAGAGATTGTCCACCAGCAGCGGATAGTGATCCGTTACCGCCTGCATCAGCCAGTCGAGACGACGCAGGGTGAGCGGGCCGCAGCTCTGGCCACTCAGATCATCGGCCACATCGAGCCGATGGCTGCGATACATGTCCCGCCACCAGTTGGCGACCAGCGCCTCGTCGCTCGCCAGCGCGGCGCTCCACTCCCCTTGCAAGGCGTGCAGGCGGGCCAGCACGGGCGCGCTGGCCCCTTCGCGGATCAGGTGATGGATCTCCCGTTTCACCCATTTCAGGCAAAGCTCGCGCCAGTAGCGAAATTGCGGCAGAGGATCGGCCTCATCGAGCCAAAGCCCCGAGAGGGTGCGGGTCTCCAGTCGCTCCGGCACATGAAACTGCGGGTCGACCAGACCGTTGGAGTTGTATTCAAAGCGGGGATCGAAGGTCCACATATAGCCAAAGTCGAACACGCAGATCTGCTCGCCGTCATCGAGCAGGTTGCCCGGGCTCGGGTCCCAGTCAAACCAGCCCCAGCGCGCCAGCTCACCCTGCACCTCCAGCATCTGGGCCAGATTGCGCTCGTTGAGCTGATGGACCGGCACACCCCGCAACCAGGGGGAGACCAGCACCCCGGCGCGCGCCGAGCCGAAGCTGGTGCAGACCACGTGGGAGAGGACAGTAGGGTGCAGCTCGCGCAGCGCCTCGATTTCGCGCCGCCGCTCCAGCTCGGTCAGAAAGGCAGTCTTGCCATCGAGGTTGGCCACCAGCGAATCCTGACGGCGCCGCTTGAGGCACCAGTGATGCCCCTCCACCTTGAGGTGAAACACCTCGGCGGTGAGACCGTGGCGATAGACTTTGACCACAGCCGGATGGCTATCCTTCAGCTTGACCAGTTGGGCCAGCGGCAGCGGGCAGTCGCGCTCGCGTCCGATCCGGATCTCTTCCTTGCTCTCCAGCATGCGCAGCAATCTGGCCTGACGTGCCATCACTTTGGGATTCATACATGTACCTCCAGTCGCTATCGAGAGACTAAACAGCAGATCCCTCCCAAGCCAGTGGCAAAACCCCATGATGACGCTTTCATCACATATTCCGAACAACCCCTCGATCGGGATCACAATTTGCAAGGTTGAGCTGTAACCAAATATTCATTAAGTGGTCATTAAATTGACAAGCTGAAACAAGGCCCGCACCATCGGGTCAAACTCTATGCGGATGAACGATCTCTCCCTCACTCGCTCAAAGGATGAGCTTATATGAATCGCCCCTCCTCAGGCCGCCCCCGCGTCCTGAGTCTGCCCTCTCTGCTGCTTGCCCTGCTGGGCGGATTGCTGCTGCTGACCCTGTTGTTGCCGCTGATCAATCCCGGCAGCTGGCTGGGCCGTGCCCAGCCGCTGGTGCTGGGCCCCGCCGACAATCCACTGGCCACCCTCACCCGCCACGCCCTGCTCTATAAAAGCGACAGCCGCGGCCTCTATCTGGTGGTGCGCAGCCAGTGGCAGTTGCGGGGACCATTGCAAGCGGGGGACAAGGTGCGGGTGGAGCTGCTCAACGACAAGGGGGAGCGGATCGACCAGCTCAGTCAGGCGGTAGATAAGCGTCAGGTGTGCCGCAATAACCGCTGCTCGCTGGATCTCAACAGTACCCTGCGCGCCCCGGATGACGCGCTGGCCAGCCGCTATCAGCTGCGCATCGGTCTGCTGCTCAAAGATCGCCCCGAGAGCGGCGATTTCAGCCAGATCCTGCAAACCCTGCCGGAGCAGGGCTTCAACCTCACCTATCTGGTGGTGAGCCTGACGCTGGTGCTGGCCCTGAGCGCCGCCATGCTCAAAACGGTGCTGCCAAAGCTGCGCCGCAGCCTGCGCTGGCGGATCATCGGCAGCCTGCTGCTCGGCAACCTCACCTTCGTGCTGCTGCACGGCTTCGTGGTGTTCAAGCTGGGGGAGTTTCTGCTCTGGTCAGGCTTTCGGCCGGAGCACTACTATCTCGCCTGGGGCAGCATGGTGCTGGGCTGGAGCCTCTGCGCGCTGGCGGGCTTCAACCTCTATATGGGGCTGGTCTTTACCGCGCTTTCTGGCATCGGTCTGCTGGCCAACTTTATGAAGATCGCCATCTACGGCGTGCCGCTCGGCGGGGATGATTTTGGCAACCTGCTGGCGCTGCTGCAGATCCTGCTCGACCAGCACCCCATCCTGCCCATCTTCACCGTGTTGCTGGCACTGTTTCTCTGCTGGCGCTTTGCCCTGTCACGCTGGGTGCTGCGTACAGCCGCGGCCACCGTCACCTTCTTTGCCCTGTGCGTGTTTGCCACCCAGACCGGCAACAAGCTGCTGGGGGCCAACATTCGCTACGTGGATCGCGCGGTCAACTACCACAGGGACATCATCCGCTCCGGCCCCGGCCTCTATCTGTTCAATCTGGTGGACGAGATGCTGCAAAGCGGCAGCGTGTTTCGCTACCCCTTGCAGATCAACGAGCTGGCCCCGCAGCTGAGCTATCCGCCTCAGGGCATCACGCCGCGCTGGGATCTGGTGATCGTGCTGCAATATGAGTCGCTCTGGCTCGACTGGAAGGGGCGGATCTGCGCCCAGGCTCCCACCCTCTCCCTGCCCGCCAGCGTGCAGCAGTGGCAAAAGACCATCCACTCCCCCACCACCGGCGGCATGACGGTACTGGCGGAGTTTGAGATGAACACCGGCCTGCCGGTGGGCTTGCTCAAGCAGGGGGTGGTGCCCTATTACTACCTCTCGCAGCAGGTGCCGGGGCTGGCACAGAGCGCCAGACAGAGCGGCTACCAGACCCTGTTCGCCCACCCCTATGTGGAAAAATTCTGGGGCCGCGCCAAGGCAATCCCGGCGCTCGGCTATGAGGAGCGTTGGTTCGATACCCGTTTTACCACCCTCGAGCACAAGGGGCTCTATATCTCCGACGATGCGCTGATCGAGCACATACTCAAGCGCAGCGAACAGGATGACAAACCGCTGTTTGCCTATGCGGTCACCATGCAGGGGCACGGCCCCTTCGATGGCCCCCGCTATCAGGGGCAGGAGCGCAGCGGCGCCTGTCCGAACCAGAGCGAGAGTGACACCCAGCTGCTCAACACCTATTACACAGGGGTGGTGGATGCCATGGCCTCGCTGGAGCGGCTGCTCAAGACCCTAGACCAGTCGGGCAAACGCTATCTGGTGGTGGCCTTTGGCGATCACCAGCCGTTTTTGATGTCCGCCGGCAAGGGGATTCACGGTGACAAACCGGCGCGCGATGCCACCTACCAGATCCCCATGATGGCCTTCACCCGCGCCGATGACCCCCTCAATCTTGCGACCCAGTTTGCGCCGGTGCGCCAGCTCTACCAGATGGGTCAGTCCACCCGCCAGCTGCTGGCGGGGGATATCACCCCCATCGAAGAAAAACCCCTGCTTCATCCGGTGCTGGGCGAGGAGAAAGGGTTCGACCCTTCAAGCCTGGTGCCGCAGATCCGTGCCAGCTTCCGGCCCGATGCCCTGCCCTGATCACGCCCCACAAAAACAGACAGGGCCGCATCCGCGGCCTTGTTGTTGGACATTCATTTCGCCCTTATTCTGCTCGCCACCAGGGCTCCAGCAAGGTGAGCTGCTGGCGGTCGAGATCGAGCGCCACCTCGCTCCCCAGCGGCAGCGTCAGCATGGGATGGGTATGGGCGCAGTCAAACTCTGCCAGAATGGGAAAGTTCGGCTCCCCCACCACCTCCAGCAGGATATCGAGGGGGCGCTTGCAGCTGCCCTGATCGTTGAACAGCTCGTGCTTGCCGAGGATAAGGGCGCCGATCCGATCAAACACCCCGCACAGCTTGAGATGGGCAAAAGATCGCTCCACCGTCTCGGCAGATTTCAGGCTGTCCTCCAGCAGCAGAATGTCGCCGCACTCAATGGTCGGCATATAGGGGGAACCCCAGATCCCCGCCATGGTATTGAGGTTGCCGCCGATCAGCCGCCCCGATACCCGACCTGAGCCCACCGAGATCAGCCGATTGGGCTGGCAAAACTTGGCCCGGGTCTGGTTCTCCCAATCCAGCCGTTCATCGCTCCATTGCGCCGGAGTAGGCAGCGTGCAGGGGACGCCAGCTTCGTCGGCCAACGCAATCTGTAAAAAACTGGCCAGCGTCTCGTCCACCAGCGGCGGCAACTCGCCAAAGGAGGCCACCAGCGCCGGGCCATAAAAGGTAACCAGGCCAGTCTGGGCATGGATGCCGAGCAGCAGCGCCGTCACATCGGAGTAGCCAACGATGATCTTGGGATCGCGCTTGAGCGCATCAAAATCGAGGTAAGGGAGCAGGGAATTGGAGTTGCTGCCGCCAATCACCGACATGATGCAGCGTACTTCCGGGTCGCGAATAAGGGCGTTGAGCTCTTCAGCACGCGCGGCGATGGAGCCGGATCGCCAGTGATCCTGCTGGCCGCTGAGGCAGCCCGCCTTGAGCCTAAAGCCCTGCCCCTCAAGAAAGGCTTTTGCGCGGGCAAAACGGTTGGGGGCCCAGGCGGTCGCCGCGCTGGAGGGGGAGAAAAAAGCGATGGTATCGCCACGTTTAAGCAGCGGGGGAACCAGTAACGTCATAAATTGCTCATCCTTGCCAATATCCAGCCATCACAGAGTCGTTGAGACTCCTACACAACCCCTTTGATCACAACGGGTTTATCACGGTCGTTTAGAAATACAAAACACTTGATTCATTATTAACAGATATTCTAAACACCATCCCCTTCCTAGAATGACCTCATTGCGATGGCCAACCCCGGTTGGTTGTCAGAACGGTCGGCCTGACAGCCCGGACGTTCTCTTTCCCACTTTTTCTCTCTGACTTATCAATGAGGTGCCTGTCATGAACAAAAACGCATCCCCCAGCGCATTGGTTGTAGAAGGCGGCGCCATGCGCGGCATATTTGCCAGCGGCGTGCTGGATGCGTTTATCGAACGTGACTACCGCCCCTTCGACTTCGCCATCGGCGTCTCGGCCGGCGCGACCAACCTCTTGGCCTATCTCGCCAGCCAGCATGGCCGCAGCCACGACATCCTGACCGAGCTGGCCTGCACCCCGGAGTTTCTCGACCCGCTGCGTTTTGCCAAGGGGGGCAATCTGGTGGATATCCACTGGCTCTGGCACACCAGCTGCCGCAAATATCCCCTCGATATCCATCGCTATCGGGAGAGCGGCATCCCCTTCTATGCGGTGGTGACCAATGCCCTGACCGGCAAGGCGGAGTACATCCGGGTCAAGCCGGAGAACATGGATGAGGTGCTGCCCGCCAGCTGCGCCATTCCCCTCGCCTCCCGCGAATATCCCGAGGTGCACGGGGTGCCGATGACCGATGGCGGCGTCGCCGACTCCATCCCGGTGATCGAGGCCTACCGCCGCGGCGCCCGCCAGATGACGGTGATCCTCTCCGAGCCGCTGGGCTACCGGCTCAAGCCGATGCCCTTCCCCTGGATGATCCGCACCCTGCTCAAGACTCACCCCGCGCTGGCACAGGCGCTGGAGCAGCGGGATCGCAGTTACAACGAGGCGCTCGATTTCATCGCCAATCCGCCCGCGGATTGCCAGATCGAGGTGATCGCCCCGGCCGACTACTTCCCGGTGTCCCGTTTTACCCGCGATATCAACAAGCTGGAGATGGGATACGTGATGGGCAAGTGCGCCGGCTATCAGGCGGCCCTGCTCAATTGACAAGGGTTTTACAGGCATGACCCGACCTGCCGCGACGCACACGCCGCCACACAAGAACAACCGGGTCAGTTGAACAAGATGAGTCATAAACCGGACTGCGGCGAGAGCAGCGTAGCTCTCCCGGCTAGTCAATACCGGGACAGACACGCCCCTTTCAATGCCAAGGCATGTCACCCTCAGACAAGGTGTTTATTTATGTCGTTTCTTCTCACCCAGCCCGCGCTGGTGCAGCTGTTCGAGCGGCTGCTACCCGATTACCGGATCATGGCCCCTGCGGCCGAATATCGGGGCGGTCGCTTCTCCGACACCGACAACGTCACCTACCACAGCATCCGCCATCCGGCCGATCTGGTGTGGCAGGAGAAGTCCCACTTCTCCCCGAAAGAGGTGGTGCTCCCCATCACCCAGACCCTGTTCCACTTCGACAATCTGGAGCTGCGCGAATCGAAGGTGGAAGCCAAGCCCACCCTGCTGTTCTTGCGCAGCTGCGATATCCACGCCCTGCGCCGGCTGGATCAGGTCTATCTCAAGAACGGCCAGAACAGGGACGTCTATTACGCCCGGCTGCGCAGCAAGCTCAAACTGGTGCTGCTGGAGTGCCGCGAGAGCTTCGAGAACTGCTTCTGCGTCTCCATGGGCAGCAATGAGACCCGGGACTACGCCGCCGCCATTCGTCTGAGCGATGAGGGCGCCCGCATCGAGGTCAAGGATCCCGAGCTGCTCGGCTACTTCGCCGAGCTGGGTGAATCCGATGACTTCACCCCGGAATTTGTCCAGAGCAACCCGGTCAAGGTACGCACCCCGGACAGCGTCTGTGACGACCCCCAGCGGATCCGCCAGATCCTCACCGCTCATCCGGTCTGGGCCGAGTATGACAGCCGCTGCATCGGCTGCGGTCGCTGCACCACCTCCTGCCCGACCTGCAGCTGCTACAGCGCGCACGACCTCACTTATGCAGAGAACCCCAAGCAGGGTGAGCGCCGTCGCCAGTGGGCCAGCTGCATGGTGGATGGCTTCAGCGACATGGCCGGTGGCCACGGTTTTCGCGCCAAACATGGCGAGCGCCTGCGTTATCGCGCCCTGCACAAGGTCAACGACTACAAAGCCCGTCAGGGAGAGGAGCACATGTGCGTCGGCTGTGGCCGCTGCGACGATCGCTGCCCTCACTACATCTCCTTTAGCAACATCATCAACAAGATGACCGATGTGGTCGAACAGACCATCGCAGCCGACAACGCGCAGGGGGCGAACTGATATGTGCCAGTGCCAGCAAACCGCAACAGCAGAACAACAGCAGGAAGCAGTCGAAAATCGCCTGCTGCCCAAGGCCTACACCATTCTGGCCATCGAGCGTCACACCGAGCTGGAGTGGAACTTTCGGGTCTCCCGCGACTTTGATGTCCACTACGGCCAGTTTGTGGAGATCTCCCTGCCCACCGTTGGCGAGGCGCCCATTTCGGTCTCCGACTATGGCGATGGCTATGTGGATCTGTTGATCCGCAAGGTCGGCAAGGTAACCGATGAGCTGTTTGCCCTCGATGTGGGCGACAAGGTGTGGATGCGCGGCGTCCACGGCAACGGCTATCCGCTGGAGACCTACCGCAACCAGCACCTCATCGTGGTGGCGGGCGGCACCGGCGTCGCGCCGGTCAAGGGGCTGCTGCGCCGCTTCAGCAAACACCCGGAAGAGGTGAAATCCCTCGACATGATCCTCGGCTTCAAGAACGAGCAGGCGGTGCTCTATCGCCACGAGATGCCGCTCTGGGCCGAGCAGCAGAACCTCATCGTCACTCTGGACGAGGGCAAGGAGAGCGAGCAGTTTCGCATTGGTCGGGTCACCGACTACATCGACCAGCTGGATCTTGCTGACAAGGAGGATATCCAGGTGATCGTGGTCGGCCCCCCCATCATGATCCGCTTCGTGGTGCTCGCCTTCCTCGAGCGGGGCATCCCCAAGGATCGCATCTGGGTCGACTACGAACGCCGCATGGCCTGCGCCGTGGGCAAATGCGGCCACTGCCGGATGGGCGACACCTATATCTGCGTGGATGGACCGGTCTTTCGTTTTGACCAGGCCCAGCATCTGATCGACTGAGGGAGAACACCATGAGTCTCGATATCGACATCATCAAGGACCGCGCCAAGAACGAATACCGCCTCTCCAAGGTGCGCGGCGAAGCGATGATCAGCGTACGCATTCCCGGCGGGATCATGCCCGCCCACCTGCTGGCAGTGGCCCAGCAGATCGCCGAACAGTATGGCAACGGCCTGATCCACCTCACCACCCGCCAGAAGCTGGCGATGCCCGGCATCAAGTATCAGGACATGGACAAGGTCAACGCCGCCCTCGAACCCTTTATCAAGGAGATCGAGGTGGAGACCTGCGGCATCGAGGTAGAAGACACCCAAGCCGGTTACCAGACCATCGGCGGGCGCAATATCGTCGCCTGTCAGGGCAACACCATCTGCCAGAAGGGCAATATCGACTGCACCGGGCTGGCCCAGCGGATGGAGAAACACCTCTACCCCAACCCCTATCACCTCAAGATGGTGATCGCCGGCTGCCCCAACGACTGCGCCAAGGCCAACATGGCCGACTTCGGCATCCTCGGCATCGCCAAAATCCACTTCAATGCCGAGCGCTGCATCGGCTGCGGCGCCTGCGTCAAGGCGTGCAGCCACCACGCGGTGGATTGCCTCGCCATCAAGCATGGCAAGGCGGTCAAGGAGGAGAGCAAGTGCATCGGCTGTGGCGAGTGCGTGCTGGCCTGCCCGACCCTGGCCTGGCAGCGGGATCCCAAGCAGCTCTACATGGTCAAGCTGGGGGGCCGCACCAGCAAGAAGACCCCTCGTACTGGCAAGCTGTTTCTCAACTGGGTCACCGAAGAGGTGCTGCATGCGGTGATCAAGAACCTGTTCGAGTTCGAGGCCGAGATGCTGGATGGCAAACCCATCTACCTGCACATGGGCCATCTCATCGATCGGGCCGGTTATCACAAGTTCAAGGAGCGGGTGCTGCGCGGCGTCACCCTTAACCCGGAAGCCATGGTCGCTGACCGCATCTTCTGGGCCGAAGATCAGTACGTCGCCAACATGCACGTCAAAGCGGTGCAATAGGAAAAACCTCGTTTGGGGAAGCGTGATCAAGTGGCCGACACCGGTGGGGATCTGTCGTTGGCCCGGGCGTAGATCACCCTTCCCCTTTTTTATTCCCGTCGGGGGATCTTTCCCCCGACCATCCGGGGTGCGTCACGGCGCGCCCTGCTATCTCGCCCGGCGCGGCATTGCGAGCGGGCCAGCATCCGGAGCCTGTTATGGACTTTCTCCCTCTCTTCTGTCAGCTGCAAAACAAGCCGGTCCTGATCGTCGGCGGCGGTGAGGTGGCGGTGCGCAAGGCGCGCCTGCTGCTCGATGCCAAGGCGAAGATCACCATCAATGCCCCGCACCTGGAACCCCAGCTGATGAGCTGGGCCGAGCAGGGTCGCCTGACCGTCTGCGCCGCCGGCTTTCATCCCGAACTGCTAGATGGCAAGTGGCTGGTGATCGCCGCCACCAACCAGCCAGAGGTCAATCATCAGGTATTTCACGAGGCGAGCCTGCGCCAGATCTTCTGCAATGTGGTGGACTCTCCGGCCCACTGCAGCGCCATCATGCCTGCCATCATCGACCGCTCGCCGCTGATGGTGGCCATCTCCAGCGCAGGCGCGGCGCCGGTACTGAGCCGCCAGCTGCGGGAAAAATTCGAAGCCATGCTGCCGCAACACCTCGGCCAGCTCGCCGCGCTGGCGGGCAAGCTGCGCAAGCGGGTCAAACTCATTCCGGACAAGCTGGCCCGCCGTCGCTTCTGGGAGCGGTTCTTTAGCCATGAGCGACTGGCATGCCAGCTGGCGCGCGGCCAACAGCAGGCTGCCGAGCAGAGCGTCGCCGAGCTACTCGAGGAGCAACCGCAGAGCAAGGGAAGCGTAACCCTGGTGGGAGCTGGCCCCGGTGATGCGGGGCTGCTCACCCTGAATGGCTTGCAGCAGCTGCAGCAGGCGGATGTAGTGGTCTATGACCGGCTGGTCTCACAAGAGGTGCTGGCGCTTGTTCGCCGGGATGCCGAGCGGATCTTTGTTGGCAAGGAGGCGGGCCGCCACTGCGTGCCCCAGCAGGCGATCAACCAGCTGTTGCTGGAGCAGGCCAAGCTGGGCAAACAGGTGGTGCGGCTCAAGGGGGGCGATCCCTTTATCTTTGGCCGGGGTGGCGAGGAGCTGGAAACCCTGGCCGAGGCGGGCATCCCCTTCTCGGTGGTACCGGGCATCACGGCAGCCTCAGGCTGCGCCGCCTACAGCGGCATTCCCCTCACCCACCGCGATCACGCCCAACGGGTGCAGTTCATCACCGGGCATGACAAGGAGGGCAATATCGCCCAGGAGTGGTCGGCGCTGGCGGCCCCCCGCCAGACCCTGGTGTTCTACATGGGGCTGGCCCACGCCGCCCGCATTCAGGATGCGCTGCAAACCCACTGCATGCCCGGTCACACCCCGGTGGCGCTGGTGGAGCAAGGCACCCAGCTCAGTCAGCGGCTGGTGCGCGGCGAGCTGCAGCAGTTGGCCGAACTGGCCCGTCAGGTGAAGAGCCCGAGTCTCATCATCATCGGCTCGGTGGTCACTCTGGCCGACAAGCTGGACTGGTATGGGGAAGCCAACGCCATCCACGGCATCTAACCCCGCACGACTATCATCCAATAGAGACAACAAAACAGAGAGCGGCCACGCCGCTCTCTGTTTTTTTCATCAATGACCAAGCCGTGGCACGGCGCGTCTGTTACTCCAGAGTGATGGGGCCGGTATTCTGAACATCGCTGTCATTCCAGTCGCTCTCATCGCGAATGCGCGGATCCCCCTGCAAGGTGTAGAGGATGGTGCCCTGACGAAACTGCAGCGCGCCATCGGCCCGTTTCGCCTTCACCTTGACTCCGTTGACCCACACCTGCTCCTTGCCATCCACCTGAATATTGGCCACCGTGGCGCCTGTCTCGCGGTTTTTGGCGGTCCACTTGCCCTGATAAGGGGAATCCCCTTTGGCCATCGGCAGTGCGGCGGCCTTGCCCGCCGACCAGGCGTGCACGGTGCAAAAGCCATGAGCCCGGCGATCATGTTTGATGACGTAATCCAGGGTGGGTTCGCTGGCGGGCAGATCGAAGGTGATCCCGATGACCACCTTGCCGTTTGTGGCCGAATAGGCGGCGGGCGCCAGCGTTTTCAGGGTCGCCTTCTTGCCATTGATAAAGACGTTGCCCCCTTGTGACTTGACCCGGATATCGGTGGGACAAGTGGCGCTGAAATTGGGCAGCGCCGCGAGGGCACTGCCGGCATGGGCGGTCATGGCCAACATGACAAGGGTCAGCAGAGCAGGTTTTTGATTCATAGTGATACGCCTTCAAGAGAAGAGAACCTCGTCCGTGAGCGGTGTCGTTCCTGATGGCGGCACTCTAGCTTGACCCTCTCGGGCCACCCAGTGAAAAAAAATAAAACCGGTTAGGGGAATTATTAATAAATATAAACATTTAAAATCAATATGTTGAGTGACAATCCCGCCAGCCGCCACGTATCAGACAGGCAATAAAAAAGCCGATAATCCAGTTATCGGCTCATTGCCCATGCAGAGGCTGGTGCCCGATCAGACCACCACGGCGGTGCCACTGATGCTGACCATCAGCATGCTGCCGTTTTGCCCCACCACTTCGTAGTCGATATCGATGCCGACCACCGCATTGGCGCCAAGGGCGGCGGCACGCTCTTTCAGCTCATCGAAGGCGATCTCGCGGGCACGGGCCAGCTCTTTTTCATAGGCGCCGGAGCGGCCGCCGATGATGTCGCGGATCCCGGCGAAGAGATCCTTGAAAATGTTGGCGCCGAGAATGGCTTCGCCAACCACGATGCCGCGGTATTCACGAATGGCTTTGCCTTCCAGCGTGGGGGTCGTCGAGAGGATCATCTTGAACTCCTGTGAGTAGCAGAAGGGCTCAGACTACCCCAACTGCCCGAAAATCCCAACAGGGGGGATGACCTGTACGACGCCGTCCTTAAAAATCACGACGGCCAGATAAAAAAACACCGCGCACGGGGCGCGGTGTTTGTTTCAGAGGGCCATTGCCAACGGCAAGCCGTCACGGATTGTAAGAGACCACCGAGCCGCTGAGGCCGGTCATCTGGGAGATCCGCCCCTGCATCCCCTGCAGTTTGGCCTTGGAGACATCCGGTCCGATAAAGACCCGGTTGAGCTGACCCTGCACCGGTGTGCGCGGCGAAGTGTGGGCAGAGTAGCCTGCCGCCCGCAGCTTGCTCACCAGCGCGTTGACGCTGTCGACGTTCTTGAAGGCGCCAAGCTGGAGGATCCAGCTACCCTGTGCCGGTGCCGCAGCAGGGGCGGGTGTGGTCGGCTGGGTCATCTTGCTTTCAATCAGAT
>NZ_CAWNZT010000123.1:13902-15879 GCF_963878965.1 Aeromonas sp. HMWF015
TTTGACCCGCCTGCGGCTTGGCCGGTGCGGGCGCCTTGGCCACTTCAACCGGTTTGGCTGGCGTCGGCTTGGGTGCTGGCTTGGGCGCTTCGACCGGTTTTTTGGCCACCACTTCCGGCTTGGGCTGTGGCTTGGGTTGGGCATTCTGTTGCGGCTGGACCGGCGCCGGTGCGGCAGGGGTTGTCGCCGGCGGCGCACCGTTGCCCTGACCGGCGAGGGTCATGGGGTCAGCCACCTCTTCCACTTGCCACTGTTGGGCCGCAGAGGCCTGTTGCTGGCTGGCCAGATGATCGGCGGGCAGGCTGCTGGCTGCCGAGACCTGCAGCGCAGGCTTGGCAGGCTCCAGCTCGGGGCGCAGCGGGATCTTGGCAAAGGCCTCCTCCTTTTGTGCCAGCTTGTGACCATCCAGCAAGTCCGGCAGGAAAATAACAACCAGGGCCACCAGGATGACGGTGCCCACCAGACGGTTTTGAAACTTCGAGGCCAAGTTGAATCCTACCTTTACGTAACTCAATATGCGATTTGGCTCCCCGCCCGAAGGCCGGGGAGCCGGGGTGTGGCCTAGACGGCGACACCCGCCAGAATGTCGGCGACAGTGTAAAACGAACCAAACACAATGACCATATCGTCCGGACTCGATGCGGCCAACGCTGCCTGATAAGCGGCGCTGACATCATCAAACTCCCTGGCAGGCCCCTTGCCCTCTCCCAGCGCCACAGCCAGTTGCGTTGCGGTGGCGGCGCGCGGGCCGGTGAGACTGGCCAGATACCACTCGCCAATCAGGCCATCGAGTTCGGCAAGGGATCCCGCCATGTCCTTGTCTTTGAGCATGCCGACCACGGCGCGGCGCACACCCGCGCAGGGCATCTTGCGCAATTGCGCTGCCAGATAGGCCGCCGAATGGGGGTTGTGGGCCACATCGACGATCACCAGCGGCACACTTTGTAACTGCTGCATCCGGCCAGTCAGCCGGGCATTGGCCAACCCGTCGCGGATAGCAGACTCTGGCAGCGGCAAGCCGAGGGACTCCAGCGCCGCCAGCACGGTCACCGCGTTCATCAGCGGCAGCGCCGGTTTTGGCAGATCCCGCCACTGGTTTAGGCCGTGATAATCCCAACCGCTCTCGTGCTCATCGCCACGAAAATCGATACCGACCTGACGCAGGTTGGCGCCAAGACGCGCCGCTTCGCTCGCGATAGTCGCAGGCGGATTGGGCTCACCGCTGATGGCGGGTTTACCGGCGCGATACACGCCAGCCTTCTCCACCGCCACGGCCTCGCGGGTATCACCCAGCCAGTCGCAGTGATCGAGGGCAATGGAGGTGATCATCGCCACATCGGACTCCACCACGTTGGTGGCGTCGAGCCGACCACCCAGCCCCACTTCCAGCAGCAGCACATCGGGGGCGGCGCGGCAGAAGAGCCACAAACCGGCCAGGGTGGCGAACTCGAAGAAGGTAAGGGCAATCTCGCCGCGAGCAGCTTCCACCTCGGCAAAGGCGGCGCAGTGATCCCTGTCGGGCAGCTCTTGCCCGTTGACCCGCACCCGCTCGGTAAAGCGCAGCAGATGGGGCGAGGAGTAGACGCCGACCTTGTAGCCTGCGGCCATCAGAATGCTGGCCGCCATGGCACAGCTGGAGCCCTTGCCGTTGGTGCCCGCCACCGTGATCACCTTGAACGGCAGCTGGGTGAGACCCATGCGCCGGGCAACGGCACCGACCCGATCCAGCCCCATGTCGATATTGACCGGATGGATCTGCTCCAAATAAGAAAGCCAGTCGACAAGCGACCGGCTTTGGGATTGTTGCATGTTTGAACTCATCTTCACTCTTCGATGACGTGAGTATTCAGCATTTTGGCGAGCAGGCTGGCCAGACGGTTACGCATTTCACGGCGATCGATGATGATATCGATGGCACCCTTTTCCAGCAGGAACTCGGAGCGCTGGAAGCCTTCCGGCAGTTTCTCGCGCACGGTC
>NZ_CAWNZT010000124.1:0-7805 GCF_963878965.1 Aeromonas sp. HMWF015
TGCTGCGGGAGTGGAATTCTACTCAACCGCCTTCTCGAGTCAAGCCTTATTTTCAAGGGCTTTCGAGGTTATCGACTTGGCTTTCTGCGTTGCCGCTTGCCCTGTCGATGGAGGCGCATTATAGGGAACAGATTCTTTCTGGCAAGGCTAAACTGCATGTTTTATTGATAAAACTGCACAACCGTTCAAACAACAAACAAAAAGAAGAAAGTTCGAGCTAAATCACACATTTTGGAGTCAGATGACAGTTAAGCCCCCTCTCAACTCATATAAGCCATTTCGGATTGTTGACGCGCCAGCCAAAGCTCTTCCATCTCCAGCAAGGTTTGATAGATTTTCTCCGCCTGCTCTGGTCGGCTGAACAGATATCCCTGTCCATACAAGTGGATATCGGTCAGGGATCGCAGTACATCCAACTGGGCCTGTGTCTCAATCCCTTCACACACCAGACTCTTGCCCAGCATCGACCCCATCCGGCAAATATTGGCGACCAGTTCGGATGCCTCCATTGAAGTGTCAATGCCCTGTATAAAGGAGCGGTCAATCTTCACCTTGCTGACCGGTAACTTTTGCAGATAACTCAAAGATGAATAACCAGTCCCAAAATCGTCTAATGCCAGCAGTACCCCCTGCTGATTGAGATCCTGCATCAGTTGCAGCGAGTTCTTCACTTCACGCATGGTGGTATCTTCCGTGACCTCCAAGACAAGGCTGCGGGCAGGCAGGTGGTGCTCCATCAATGCCTTGGCCACCAATTTGAGCAAATTACGCTGGTACATGCCTGGCGAGATATTCACACACATTTGCAGATCAACCATACCAAGCTGGTGCCACTGATAGAGCTGCTCGCAAGCGGTGTTCAGCACCCAGCTCCCAACCCGTTCGGCAAGCTGGAACTCCTCAGCCACCATGATCACTTCGTTTGGCGGAATGAAACCGAGCTCTGGATGCCGCCAACGCAGCAGAGCCTCGACAGCTTCACAGCGGCCACTCTCGAGATTGACGATGGGTTGGTAATAGAGTTCCAGCGCATTGTGTTCCAGCGCCATGATCATGTCCGACGCCAGATGCTTGCGCCGCGCCGTCTCGTTGAGCAGGGAGTTATCGTAAATCACATAGGGGACATGGGTCTTGCGACTATGGAACAGGGCCTGTTCCGCACGACTCAACAACTCCTGAGTCTTGTCGCTGTCCATCGGATAGAAGGCAATCCCGATCCCGACTTCGAGCCGGAAGGGATAGTTGTCATAGACGATATCTTGCTTCAGAGCATGCAGCAATCGCGCTACCAGCTCCCTGACCTGACGCAGATCGCTGCTGCCACGCTGAATAATGGCAAATTGATCTCCCCCCAGACGTCCGCTCCACTCCCCCTCTTCACAGAGCACTCTGATCCGGGTGGCAAACTCACAAAGCAGATAATCACCGGTGTCATAGCCAAACTTGCTGTTGATATCCCTGAAGTCGTTGATATCGACCAGCACCAGCCCAAACGGCACCTCCTGTGTAGCGTACAACTCCATCCGCTCCAGCAAAGCAACCCGATTGGACAACCCGGTCAGCGGATCCCGTCTGGCTGCTCTGAAATGGCGACGCCCTTCATATATAAGCAGCATGCTGAGCAGCAGCACTGACATGACCAGACCGGAGACCATCAGCAACAAGGCATTGCGCAATTGGCCAAAATGGCGATCGTTCTCGGAATAGACGTTGATGTTCTTCTGCATCACAGAAGCGAGGGAGTAGGAGAGCGGCTCTTGCAGCGGGGCAAGGCGCATCATGATCTGCTGATAGTCAGATGCCCCACTTTGCAACTTGGTGATGTCGGGCTCTATTTGGCGAATATTGGTTTCAATCAGCTGCACCAGACGCAAGGTTTTCTGCTTGTCCTGCATGCTCTTGCGCAGCTGGCCGCTCAACAGGATGGGCGTTCTGCTCCAGAGAATGTCATAACGCAACATCAAGGTGTCATGATCAATACCGCCATAGTGATAGACCTCTACCGCATTGAGGAAACGCCCGAGCTCCAGTTGCAACTGCATCAGCGCCCAGGAGACATCATAGGTGTATTTCTCCATCGCTCTGGTCGCATTCTGGATCTGCATCAGGCAATAGAGGGTGCTCCCGGTAAACGACAGGATGGATACATACAGAATGACGAGCAGTGGCCACGCCCTGGTCTTTCCTTTCACCCCATGCTCCCGTGCTGTTTTTATCAGTGCTGAATGTCTATCAAATCCAGCTGCCAGATCATCATGTCGGTATATTCGGATCGCTTCAATTCCGGATATTGATCAAGAGGCAGCATAAACCAGACCGGCCCCTTGTCACGCACCCGCATGACAGCACCGTTGTCTTCCCATGCGAGGATGGGCTCGTATTTGGCAACCTTGTCCCATTCAATGCGGACCTGGAAACTGTTCAGCGCCGTCAACGTAATGGTCTTGCCATCCGCACCGACTGCAGCCAATACATCGGCCAATTTTGGGCCTCTGTAGGTGTGCGGCTTATCCACCCACGGGTTGCCGGTCACTATCTCATGTTGCGGCAGAGCCTGTAGTTTAGCCAGATCAAACAACACCTTGCCATCAACTTCATCTGCCGACCTGATGTTACCACCGACTTTCAGGATCACCGGCCCCGTCAGCGCCTCAGTAGCCATCACCGGCATGATGACCAATGAACACAGTAGTGTCAGCCAACCAAACATTTTCATATCGCCCCCAGATTTGCTGTCTCAACAGACTCAGTTTAGCCAGATATAAAAAAACGGCTCGCCTTGAGCGAGCCGTTTGTCAAACAGAGCAAGGGGGGATGATTACATCATGCCCATGCCGCCCATGCCGCCCATGTCAGGCATAGCAGGGGTATCTTTCTTCGGCAGTTCGGTGACCATGCACTCGGTGGTGATCATCAGACCGGCGATGGAAGAGGCAAACTGCAGGGCGGAACGGGTTACCTTGGTCGGATCCAGGATACCCATGGCCAGCATGTCGCCATACTGTTCGCTGTAAGCGTTGTAACCGAAGTTGCCTTCGCCGTTCTTCACTGCATTGGCAATGACGGAGGCTTCTTCACCGGCGTTGATGACGATTTGACGCAGTGGGGCTTCCATGGCGCGCAGGGCAACCTTGATACCGACGTTCTGGTCTTCGTTGTCACCGCGCAGGCCAGCCAGTTTGGCAGCAACGCGAACCAGCGCCACACCACCACCGGCAACCACGCCTTCTTCAACCGCGGCGCGGGTAGCATGCAGGGCATCTTCTACGCGAGCTTTCTTCTCTTTCATCTCGACTTCGGTAGCAGCACCCACCTTGATCACGGCAACACCACCAGCCAGCTTGGCTACGCGCTCTTGCAGCTTCTCACGGTCGTAGTCGGAGGAGGTCTCTTCGATCTGCTGACGGATCTGGGCAACACGGCCTTCGATCACGCCTGCATCACCCACGCCATCGATGATGGTGGTGTTCTCTTTGGTGATGACGATGCGCTTGGCACGACCCAGATCTTCCAGCGTCGCTTTTTCCAACTCCATGCCAACTTCTTCGGAGATGACGGTACCGCCAGTCAGTACGGCGATATCCTGCAGCATGGCTTTGCGACGGTCACCGAAGCCCGGCGCCTTGACGGCAGCCACTTTCACGATGCCACGCATGGTGTTGACCACCAGAGTCGCCAGGGCTTCGCCTTCCACGTCTTCGGCAACGATCAGCAGCGGTTTGCCCGCTTTGGCAACACCTTCCAGCACCGGCAGCATTTCGCGGATGTTGGAGACTTTCTTGTCAACCAGCAGGATGAACGGGTCGTCCAGTTCAACGGAACCGGTTTCCTGTTTGTTGATGAAGTACGGAGAGAGGTAGCCGCGGTCGAACTGCATACCTTCAACAACAGCCAGCTCATCTTCCAGACCCTGACCATCTTCAACGGTGATGACGCCATCGCGACCCACTTTATCCATGGCTTCGGCAATCAGCTTGCCCACTTTCTCGTCGGAGTTGGCGGAGATGGTGCCAACCTGAGCGATGGCATTGCTGTCAGCACACGGCTGGGACAGCGCCTGCAGCTCGGCAACGGCAGCCACAACGGCCTTGTCGATACCGCGCTTCAGATCCATCGGGTTCATACCGGCGGCAACGGCTTTCAGACCTTCGTTGACGATAGCCTGAGCCAGAACGGTTGCAGTGGTAGTACCGTCACCCGCAGCGTCGTTCGCTTTGGAAGCCACTTCCTTGACCATCTGGGCGCCCATGTTCTGGAACTTGTCTTCCAGCTCGATTTCGCGCGCAACGGAAACACCATCTTTGGTGATGGTCGGGGCACCGAAGGACTTGTCCAGTACCACGTTGCGGCCTTTCGGGCCCAGAGTAACCTTGACGGCATCAGCCAGGATGTTCACACCTTCCAGCATCTTGATGCGGGCTTCGTTACCAAACTTAACGTCTTTAGCAGCCATTTTTGTTCAATCCTTTCAATCAATTCGGAGAAAAGTGGGGATGGATTACTCTTCGACAATCGCCAGAATGTCGGTCTCGGACAGGATCAGCACATCCTGACCATCCAGCTTCTCGGTTTTCACGCCGTAGCCTTCGTTGAAGATAACCTTGTCGCCAACCTTGACGGCCAGCGCGTTGACATCGCCATTATCCAGGATTCGACCAGTCCCCACGGCAAGCACTTCACCACGGGTGGACTTTTGAGCCGCAGTACCAGTCAAGACGATACCGCCGGCAGATTTGGCTTCAGCTTCGATGCGCTTGATGATGACGCGGTCGTGCAGTGGACGAATTTTCATCGATAACTCTCCCAAAATGAGTCTCATTGTTGCTTTGAGGAATGGCCGTTCCAGGCCAAATTAGATATGTCCCTGATGTGGGGCAGAGTTGCTAACCCTTCAAGGGCAAATACAAAAAAAATTTTTTCACGTACTATAAACATCTTCGATGGTTCAGCCATGTCTGCACCCTGGTGCAAGGTCGGTTCAAGCCGCCCGTTTTCGATGCCAGAACCTTCAAAGCCAGCTGTAGAGACGAGCCCTTGACCCGTACCAACCCCATGTTGACTGCCCCTATTCCGGTCGTACTGCGCCAGATGACGGGCCCCATGATCTTCGGCATCATCGCCATTCTGGCCTTCAATCTGGTCGATACCTTTTTTATCGGTATGCTGGGCACCGAAGCTCTGGCCGCCATCAGCTTTACCTTTCCTGTCACTTTTGTGGTTACCTCGCTGGCGATGGGATTGGGCGCCGGATTGTCAGCGGTGATCGGTCATACCCTGGGGCAGGGCAAGCACAATGAGGCAGCCCATCTCGCCACCGACAGCTTGTTTCTGGCGGTGATCCTGGTCACCCTGCTCTCCGCGGTGGGCGCTCTCACCATCACACCGCTGTTTACCCTGTTGGGCGCCAGTGCCGAGCTTATCTCCCTTATCCATGACTACATGCTGATCTGGTATCTCACCGTCCCCATGCTGGTGCTACCCATGGTGGGCAATGCCGCCATCCGGGCGACCGGCGATACAAAAACTCCCAGTCTGGTGATGGCCGTAGCCGGGCTAGTCAACGGGGTACTGGATCCTCTGTTGATCTTCGGTATCGGCCCCTTTCCCGAATGGGGGATCCGCGGGGCCGCCATCGCCACCTCTATCTCCTGGTTGATGGCGATGCTGGTCAGCCTCTATATCCTGCGTCATCGGGAGGGCTTGCTGCTGTGGCGCCTCTCGCCGCGGGCCCGGTTGCTGACCCACTGGCGGGCCTTGCTCCATGTCGCCATCCCCGCCTCTTTTACCAATATGCTCAACCCCTTGGCCAATGCGGTGCTGATGGCGATCTTTGCGGGTCTGGGTACCGAGGTGGTGGCCGCTTACGGCGCCGCATCGCGGGTTGAGGCGCTGCTGCTGATCGTGATGATGGCCCTCGCCTCCGTTCTGGCCCCCTTCATCTCGCAAAACTGTGGCGCCGGCAATCCGGCCCGCGCCAAAGCTGCACTGCAGAGCTGCATGAGTTTTGCGTTGCTGTTCCAGCTCACCATCTATGGCCTGACCTGGCTACTGGCGCCACCCATCGCCAACCTGTTCAGCGATCATCCGCAGGTCATTCGCCTCATCATTCTCTATCTGCATCTGGTGCCGATCGGTTACGGCTTTCAGGGCATGGTAATGCTGCTGGCCTCGGCACTCAATGGCGTGCGGGCATCCAGTATTTCGTTCTTGTTCAACGGATTGCGACTGTTTGGTTTTCTGTTGCCAGGAGCCTGGCTGGGGGCAAAGCTGGGGGGAGAACAGGGAATATATCTGGGGATCTTGCTGGCCAATCTAGCGGCGGGCACCCTCGCATGGTGGTATGCCCGACACCGCTTCGAGGCCTTGTGCCATCAGGGCAAACCCTGATTCAGTCACTCACCTCGGTTTTCGTCTCGTCGATTACTCTTTACGCTCACTCTTTGCGCTCAAATTCGCCTTCGATGGTGGTGCCGCCCTGCTTGGCGTTCCCCAGATGATCATCGGACGGTGCGTTGCCAAACGGCGATTGAGTACGCTGGAAACCGCCCATCTGCATCCGGAACTGGCTGCTGCCGATCAGCTTGTCAGCCAGTTTGTTGCGCAGCCAGGGTTGCAGCAACAGCACACCGAAAATGTCGGTCACGAAACCCGGGATAATCAGCAGCAGGCCCGCCAACGCCAGCATCATGCCCCCCATCACCTCGCGGCCAGGCATCTCGCCCATCTGCATCTTTTGCTGGGCGCTGAACAGGGTCTTGATCCCTTCACTGCGCACCAGCGAAGAGCCCAATACCGCAGTCAGGATGAGCAAGCCGACAGTCGGCAGCGCCCCGATCACCGAGCCGACCTCGATCATTACGGTGAGTTCCAGTACAACCAGACCCACCAACAACAAAAACAACTTGCCCATATCCACTCCAGCACCGGTAAATTGAGAAAAAGTGGCCCCCATCCAACGATGGTCAGAGGCGATTTTGCCGCCCCGTCATCACCACTTTCTGCACTGAATAAATGGGGGCAACCCCCCTCTTTTCAAGTTGGTCAACTGACTCCTGCGTCATCAGCAATCTAAAAAACCAGCAAAAAGTCACAAAAATTTATAAAAATCATCATGATAAAAACTTCATAACATATGTGTACTTTCCTCAAAGTAATTTGAAAATGTCGCAAATTTAGTGATCCACCTCTAATAACCGATACCTCAATTGGAGTAGTATATTGATTAGTTTTTCGGGAGGTCATTCTCCCAACCGCCCCACTCGATGTGTGGTGCTTCAGGATGAGCTGTGCGCAAGGAACTCGCGACCACTCGGTGAGGATTTTTCCATTTATCTGATTTCTGAGGCATTACAATGAGCGACATCAAGAACGTCCGCATTGAAGAAGACCTGCTGGGCACCAAAGAAGTTTCCAATGATCTCTACTACGGTGTGCACACCCTGCGCGCTGTCGAGAACTTCAAGATCAGCTCTCAGAAGATTTCTGACGTTCCGGAATTCGTCCGCGGTATGGTGCTGACCAAGAAGGCCGCTGCGCTGGCAAACGGTGAACTGGGTACCATCCGTCCTGAAATTGCTGACAAGATCGTAGAAGCCTGCGACCTGATGCTGAACACCGGCAAATGCTTCGACCAGTTCCCGGTCGACGTTTACCAGGGTGGTGCCGGCACCTCCGTCAACATGAACACTAACGAAGTACTGGCCAACATCGCCCTGGAAATCAT
Organism: Aeromonas sp. HMWF015; assembly: GCF_963878965.1. Taxonomy (NCBI): domain Bacteria; kingdom Pseudomonadati; phylum Pseudomonadota; class Gammaproteobacteria; order Aeromonadales; family Aeromonadaceae; genus Aeromonas; species Aeromonas sp. HMWF015. The sequence continues at coordinate 7,724 of NZ_CAWNZT010000124.1, forward strand.
GGGTCTGGAGAAAGGCCGTTACGACGTCATCAACCCGAACGATCACGTCAACAAGTGCCAGTCCACCAACGATGCCTACCCC
>NZ_CAWNZT010000124.1:7815-8198 GCF_963878965.1 Aeromonas sp. HMWF015
CAAGATGCGGTTCCGATGACCCTGGGTCAGGAGTTCCACGCATTCGCCGTGACCCTGCGTGAAGAGATCAAGTCCATCAAGCGTTGCCAGGAGCTGCTGCTGGAAGTGAACCTGGGCGCGACCGCCATCGGTACCGGTCTGAACACTCCGCCCGAGTACTCTGCACTGGCCATCAAGCGTCTGGCCGAGATCACCGGTCGTGCCTATGTGCCGGCAGAAGATCTGATCGAAGCGACCTCCGACTGTGGCGCCTACGTCATGCTGCACGGCGCCATCAAGCGTCTGGCCATGAAGCTGTCCAAGATCTGTAATGACCTGCGTCTGCTCTCCTCCGGCCCGCGCACCGCACTGAAAGAGATCAACCTGCCAGAAATGCAGGCGGG
>NZ_CAWNZT010000124.1:8222-16893 GCF_963878965.1 Aeromonas sp. HMWF015
TCACCTTCGCCGCCGAAGCCGGTCAGCTGCAGCTGAACGTCATGGAGCCGGTGATTGGTCAAGCGATGTTCGAATCCCTGAGCCTGATGGAAAAAGCCTGTATTTCCCTGCGCGAGAAGTGCGTGGAAGGTATCACCGCCAACCCGGAAATCTGCATGAATCACGTGCTGAACTCCATCGGTATCGTGACCTACCTGAACCCCTTCATCGGCCACCACGAAGGGGATATCGTCGGCAAGATCTGTGCCCAGACCGGCAAGAACGTCCGCGAAGTCGTTCTTGAGCGCGGCCTGCTGAGCGCCGAGCAGCTGGACGAAATTCTCTCCATCGAGAACCTGATGAACCCGCAATACAAAGCCAAGCGTTTCACCCGCGAAGCTGCCGTATAAGCGAGTGTGGGCCGGGATCTTCCCGGCCCATAAAGTCAGTTCCCGATTGGTCTTTATCCCCAGCCCGATCGGGAATTGGCTTTTTGCCAAATAAAAACCAAAAACTAAAAAATGGAGTTATCGCTATGATTGGAATCGAGTTACTTGTCGTGCTCGCCGCTATCTATCTGGGGGCCCGGATAGGCAGCATCGGCATCGGCTTTGCCGGTGGTCTGGGGGTACTGGTATTGACGTGGGGTCTGGGCATGCCCATCCCGAGCGATCAACTGGTCAGCTACATCCCCTGGGATGTGATCATGATCATCGCGTCCGTCATCTGTGCCATCGCCTGTATGCAACTGGCTGGCGGGATGGACTATCTGGTCTTCCTGGCAGAAAAAGCGCTGCGCAAGAACCCCAAATACATCACCTTCGCCGCCCCGGTGGTCACCTATCTGATGACCATGCTGGCCGGTACCGGTCATACCGCCTTCTCCACCCTGCCGGTGATCGCGGAAGTGGCCAAAGAGCAGGGGATCCGTCCGTCCCGTCCGCTCTCCATCGCAGTTGTCGCCTCCCAGATCGCCATCACAGCTTCCCCAATCTCTGCCGCTGTGGTTGCCTTCTCCGGTATGCTCGAGCCGTTTGGTGTTGACTACCTGACCCTGCTGGCAATCTGCATCCCCTCTACCTTCCTGGCCTGTATCCTGGGCGCCTTCATCGCCAACATGATGGGTAAGCCGCTGGAGCAGGACGAAGTCTATCTGGAACGCAAAGCCAAGGGTCTGATCAAACTGCGTGGTACCACCAAGCTCGAGATCAAACCGTACGCCAAACTGTCTGTCTGGATCTTCATCGCCGCCATCGTTGCTGTCATGGCTTATGCAACTGCCATCTCCGGTAAAGTGGGCCTGATCACCAACCCGCCGATCCCCCGTGACGGCGCCATCATGGGCATCATGCTGGCCGCGGCCACCATCATGACCCTGGTATGCAAACTGGACGCCACCCAGGTCACCAACATGCCGACCTTCAAGTCCGGTATGTCCGCCTGTATCTGCGTACTGGGTGTCGCCTGGTTGGGTAACGTCTTCGTGAAAGGCAACATGGACACCATCCAGCTGATCGCTGGCGACCTGCTGAACCAGTACTCCTGGCTGCTGGCCGTGGTGCTGTTCTTTGCTGCCATGCTGCTCTATTCACAAGGCGCCACCACCAAAGCGTTGATGCCTGCCGCACTGGCACTGGGTGTCAGCCCGCTGACTGCGATTGCCTCTTTCGCAGCTGTGAGCGCCCTGTTCGTACTGCCGACCTACCCGACTCTGCTGGCCGCGGTAGAGATGGACGACACCGGCTCCACCCGTATCGGTAAGGCGGTCTTCAACCACCCCTTCTTCGTACCGGGCACCGCCACCATCGCCATCGCCGTGGCGCTGGGCTTCTTCTTCGGCGGCATCCTGCTGTAATTTATTGCCTGCCGATTACCAAACAAAAATCCCCGCCAGTTGGCGGGGATTTTTTTATCTCTTTACTCTGTGCTTGGCTGTCTGGCAGCGAGAGACCTGACGTCTTATCCGGATGGCTCAACCACGGCGACAGCAGACACCACATCAGCGTGCCAGCAGCGCTATAACCGCCGCAGCCTGATTGCAGGAGCCGTAGGCCACCATGGTACTCATCACCACGCCAGAAGGCGGGATCCGTCGGATCAGACCGGATCCAGGGTATCCAGCGGCCAGCGCGGCACGGCTTTGACCGCCAGCGGCTCAAACACGTCCGCTTTCAGGCGCTGCATACCGGCATAGGCAATCATGGCGCCGTTATCGGTGCAATATTCAGTGCGCGGATAGAACACCTCGCCCTTGAGGCTCTCCATCAGCTCGGCCAGCTGGGCTCGCAGATGACGGTTGGCACTGACGCCGCCAGCAACCACCAGACGCTTAAGACCGGTCTCTTTCAAAGCACGACGGCACTTGATGGCCAAGGTATCGACCACCGCATCTTCAAACGCCCGAGCGATATCGGCACGGGTCTGCTCATCATCACCATTGGCGGCGATGGTGTTGGCGGTGAAGGTCTTGAGGCCGGAGAAGCTCATGTCGAGCCCGGGACGGTCAGTCATGGGACGAGGGAAGTGGAAGCGCCCGGTAGTGCCCTTCTCGGCCAGACGGGAGAGCAGCGGACCACCCGGATAGTCCAGCCCCATCAGCTTGGCGGTCTTGTCGAACGCTTCGCCAGCGGCATCATCGATGGATTCCCCCAGCAGCTGATAGCTGCCGATACCGTCGACCCGCACCAGCATGGAGTGACCACCGGAGACCAGCAGCGCCACGAAGGGGAACTCGGGAGCTTTCTCTTCCAGCATGGGGGCCAGCAGGTGCCCTTCCATATGATGGACGGCAATGGCCGGCTTGTTCCACGCCATCGCCAGAGAGCGGCCAATGGTCGCCCCCACCAGAATGGCGCCAACCAGACCCGGACCCGCGGTATACGCGATGCCGTCGATGTCATCTTTGCCCAGTCCCGCCTCTTGCAATGCGGCCTGGATCAACGGGATCGTCTTGCGAACATGATCCCGGCTGGCGAGTTCGGGGACGACGCCACCGTAGTCCGCATGCAGCTTGACCTGGCTGTATAACTGATGGGAAAGGATCCCTTTTTGATCGTCGAAGATCGCGATCCCGGTTTCGTCACAGGATGTCTCTATGCCCAATACACGCATTGCTAAAAAATTTCACTGCTAAAATGAGACGGCTATGGTAACCTTCGCGGGTTTTTTAAACCAGAGCGATCTCTGCGGGTTTACTTTCATTCCCTGTCCAGAGTATAATTTCGCACCATTTTAAGACATGCTGATCGATTGAAGGTCAGCTAACAATTTATCACTGAGGTGAAAGGCACATGCCAGTAATCAAAGTCCGTGAAAATGAGCCGTTTGACGTTGCTCTGCGTCGTTTCAAGCGTTCTTGCGAAAAAGCCGGTATCCTGTCCGAAGTTCGTAGCCGTGAGTTCTACGAGAAGCCGACTACCATTCGTAAGCGCGCCAAAGCGTCTGCTGTCAAGCGTCACGCCAAGAAGCTGTCTCGCGAAAACGCACGTCGTATCCGCCTGTACTAATCGGGAGATATTGCCGTGTCTCTGAAGGATCAACTCAAGGATCAGCAAAAGCTCGCCATGCTTGCCAAAGATAAGGCTCGTCTGGGAGCGATCCGCTTGTTGATGGCAGAAATCAAGCAACGTGAAGTCGATACCCGTATCGAGCTGAATGATGAGGATATCCTCGCTGTCGTGACCAAAATGGTCAAACAGCGCCGCGATTCCATCAGCCAATTTGAAGCTGCCGGTCGCCAGGATCTCGCCGACAAAGAGTCCGCCGAGATCGTTGTGTTGCAGGAATTCCTGCCGCAACAGCTGACCGCAGATGAAATTGCTGCCCTGATCGAGCAAGCCATCACTGAAAGTGGTGCTGCCGTCATGGCTGATATGGGCAAGGTCATGGCTGTCTTGAAGCCGAAAATTCAGGGGCGTGCCGATGTCGGCGCCGTCAGTGCTCAGGTGAAAACCCGCTTGGCGTAACAGGCAACTCTCTTGTTTGGTCGAAGAAGCCGTGCTTCCCTTGGAATGCGCGGCTTTTTTATTTTCTCCGCAATGAAACAGGACGGTTATGGCAGGCAGGATCCCACAATCCTTTATCGACGATCTGCTCGTACGCACAGACATAGTCGAGCTGATCGACTCGCGAGTGCGGCTGAAAAAAGCCGGTAAGAACTACCAGGCTTGCTGCCCTTTTCATAACGAAAAAAGCCCCTCTTTTACCGTCAGCCAGGAGAAGCAGTTCTACCACTGTTTCGGTTGTGGCGCCCATGGCAATGCCATCGGCTTTGTCATGGAGTACGACGGTCTCGAATTTCCCGATGCCATCGAAGAGCTCGCCAGCATGCAAGGCATGCAGGTACCTCGCGAGCAGAGCATCGGCGGCTCGGCCAATAGCCAGCCCGCAGTCAGCAAGGATCTGTTCGAGCTGATGAACCAGATAGCCCGCTTCTACGAGAGCAATCTCAAGAGTGCCCCCCACGCGGTGGAGTACCTCAAAGGGCGCGGTCTGACCGGCGAAGTAGTCAAGCGCTTCAACATCGGTTATGCCCCAAGTGACTGGGATCAGGTACGCCGCCGCTTCGGCGCCAGCCGGGATCACGAACAGCTGCTTATCTCGGGCGGCATGCTGATCACCCGTGACAATGGCCTGGGGAGTTATGATCGTTTCCGCGATCGCATCATGTTCCCGATCCGTGACAAGCGTGGCCGGGTCATCGGTTTCGGTGGCCGGGTGCTGGGTGATGGCACCCCCAAATACCTGAACTCGCCGGAGACCCCCATCTTCCATAAAGGGCGGGAGCTGTTCGGTCTCTACGAGGTGAAGCAGGCACACAAGGATCCACGCCGGATCCTGGTGGTGGAAGGCTACATGGATGTGGTGGCACTCGGTCAGTACGACATCGACTATGCGGTGGCGGCGCTGGGTACTGCAACGACCAGCGACCATATCCACACCCTGTTTCGCACCACCGCCGAGGTAGTCTGCTGCTACGACGGTGACAACGCCGGTCGTGAAGCCGCCTGGCGCGCGCTGGATAATGCCCTCCCTCATCTGCAGGATGGCCGCGAGCTGAAGTTCGTGTTCCTGCCCGATGGCGAGGATCCCGACTCGCTGGTACGCCAGATCGGCAAGGAGGGCTTTGAAGCCCTGCTCGATAAAGCCCAACCGTTCGCCGACTTCATGTTCGATCGTCTCGGGCGGGATGCCGCCCTCTCCGGTGAAGCAGGCAAGTTTGAAGTGGCCAACAAGGCCGCCGAACTTATTCGCCGCGTACCGGAAGGGTTTACCCGCGAAGGGCTGATCACTCGTCTCTCCAGCATGATGCGTTGGGGTGAGAACAAGCAGCGCATCGCCGAGCTCTTTGCCCGCAACAGTCAGCCCAAGACCGAAGTCAACAAACCCAAGGCAGCCAAGCTGACGCCACTGCGGCGTGCGCTGGCACTGATGGTGCAATATCCGGCAGTAACGGCTGAGCTCCCCCCCATGCCGGAATTGGCCGGACTACGCGTACAGGGCATCAAGTTTCTGCTGCAACTGCACCAGCAGATCTTGGCACAGCCCGGTATTACCACAGGTATCCTGCTGGAACACTGGCGTGGTACCAAGGAGGGAGAAATCCTTGCTCAGCTGGCCATGCACGACCTGTTCGAGGAGATCAAACTCGATCAGGAGCCGGATATTCTGGGAGAATTGCAGGACACCTTCGTCGGCTTCATCAACCAGTTTCTGAAACAGCGGATCGAAGAATTGCAGGCCAAAGTGGCTCAGGAAGGACTAAGCTCCGAAGAAACCCAAGAGTTGATGATGCTGATCAGAGAGGTGCAAATTGAGAAAAGAAATGAGAGTGGGGCTTGATATTTGAGTGATTAGTCCCAATATGGATAGCGTTGCCCGAATGGACGGGATGAAAAGCAAATTTTTTATAACCGCCTGGCCCCGACAATACTGCGGGCAGGGGTTTCTCATGACCGACGCCGCAACCAGACATAGCATGTCTGGCGGTTTTCTATTAGAATTGGCTATTTGCGCAGCAGCGCACTGTACGCGCAACCTAGCAACACCAACCGGATGAGTTCTATGGAGCAAACCCCGCAGTCTCAGCTTAAACTCCTCGTTGCCAAAGGTAAAGAACAGGGCTACCTGACCTATGCCGAGGTGAACGATCACCTCCCGCAAGACATTGTCGATTCAGACCAGATCGAAGACATCATTCAGATGATCAACGATATGGGCATTCAAGTGGTTGAAAACGCTCCGGATGCCGATGACCTTATCATGGCTGAAGGTGGTACCGCCGATGAGGACGCTGCCGAAGCAGCGGCCCAGGCTCTGGCATCTGTTGAATCTGAGATTGGTCGCACGACCGATCCCGTCCGCATGTACATGCGGGAAATGGGTACCGTCGAACTGCTGACCCGTGAAGGCGAAATCGACATCGCCAAGCGGATCGAAGACGGTATCAACCAGGTACAAAGCTCCGTAGCCGAGTACCCTGAAGCAATTACTTACCTGCTCGAACAGTACGACAAGTACGAAGCCGAGCAGCTGCGTCTCTCTGACATCATCTCTGGCTTTATTGACCCGAACGAAACTGAAGATATGGCGCCTACCGCCACGCATATCGGTTCCGAGCTCGGCGAAGACGATCTGGCCGACGAAGATGAAGAAGACGAAGAAGACGAAGACGAAGATGGCGACAGCTCTGACGACGACGGTGACGGTGGTCCGGATCCGGAAGTCGCTCGCGAGAAGTTTGGTGAACTGCGTGCCCAGTATGAAGTGACCCGCCTCTCCATTCAGAAGAATGGTCGCGCGCACGAAGATACCCAGGCCGCCATCGCCCAGCTGGCCGATGTATTCCGTCAATTCCGCCTGATGCCCAAGCAGTTCGATCGCCTGGTCAACAACATGCGTGAAATGATGGAGCGTGTCCGCGTGCAGGAACGCATCATCATGAAGCTCTGCGTTGAGCAGGCCAAGATGCCGAAGAAAACCTTCGTCGCGGCCTTCACCAACAACGAGTGTGAAACTGCCTGGTTCGAATACCAGAAGCAGGCTGGCAAAGCCTGGTCTCCTCGTCTGGTTGAAATGGACGAGGATATTCAGCGCGCCATCGGCAAGCTGCAGCAGATTGAAGAAGAGACCGGTCTGTCGATTGCCCAGATCAAGGATATCAACCGCCGCATGAGCATCGGTGAGGCCAAGGCCCGCCGTGCGAAGAAAGAGATGGTTGAGGCCAACTTGCGTCTGGTTATCTCTATCGCCAAGAAGTACACCAACCGTGGTCTGCAGTTCCTGGATCTGATCCAGGAAGGCAACATCGGTCTGATGAAGGCGGTAGACAAGTTTGAATACCGTCGTGGCTACAAGTTCTCGACCTATGCTACCTGGTGGATCCGTCAGGCCATTACCCGCTCCATCGCGGATCAGGCCCGTACCATCCGTATCCCGGTACATATGATCGAGACCATCAACAAGCTCAACCGTATCTCCCGTCAGATGCTGCAGGAGATGGGTCGCGAGCCGAACCCGGAAGAGCTGGCCATGCGCATGGGCATGCCGGAAGACAAGATCCGCAAGGTACTGAAGATCGCCAAAGAGCCTATCTCCATGGAGACGCCCATCGGTGATGATGAAGATTCCCACTTGGGCGACTTTATCGAAGATACCACCCTGGCTCTGCCAGCGGATGCGGCGACCAGCGAAAGCCTGCGCAATGCCACCCGCGAAGTGCTGGCCGGTCTGACAGCTCGCGAAGCCAAGGTACTACGGATGCGTTTCGGTATAGACATGAACACTGACCACACCCTCGAGGAGGTGGGCAAACAGTTCGACGTTACCCGTGAGCGTATTCGTCAGATCGAAGCCAAGGCACTGCGCAAACTGCGCCACCCGAGCCGCTCGGAAGTGCTGCGCAGCTTCCTGGACGAATAGTCCTGACCCTGTGTCAAACTGCTCTGCCAAAGCCCCGCCATGCGGGGCTTTGTCTTGTCTGGCACTTACCCTTGCGACCCGCTTTGCACCCTCTATCGACCTGGACAATTAGTCGCCAAGTGGTTGATATGCCTATAGACTGCCCCTTCCTCTTCCCCTATAATCCACGCCGCTAAACGCACAATTTGGCCCCTTAGCTCAGTTGGTCAGAGCAGTCGACTCATAATCGATTGGTCGTGGGTTCAAGTCCCCCAGGGGCCACCAATTCCAGAGGGTTAGCGAGATAGTACTCGCTAACCCTCTTTTCAATAGGATACCTATAGGATATCTCAGCCTGTAGAGTAACCACTCTAAAAACACTCCCCAGCCCCTCAAAAAATTTTTTCTCCGCCAAGAAGAAAAATTACCAGCCTCTTCGAAATATTCTCTTTTGAGAACCATCGCTAAAATTTTTTCTCCTCCCCAGATTTCCCTTTTCTATCTCTATATATTGAAAAAAGCGGGGTTACACGGGTTACGAGGTTACAACTCGGCTCTAGCCCAGTACTGGCGCGGCTTTGCGCTGTAACCCCACTCTGGGCACAAAAAGCGAATAGAGGTTACACGCACAGAAAGAGGCATGAGGTTACAAGCCTGTAGCCCTTGTCTGGTGCGGGCTGTAGCCATTTTTCTTGACGCTGTAACCTGTAACCCCGTGAGGTTACAAATCTCAGCGTCCCACGACTGGCCATGTAACCCCTGGAGAAACCCGCCGGTTCCTCCCCCATCAAAT
>NZ_CAWNZT010000125.1:0-2459 GCF_963878965.1 Aeromonas sp. HMWF015
ATCCGCGCCGGTCTGTTCCTCTATGACAATCTGGCCAAGCGCGACAAGCTAAAGGGGAGCTGTGGCGTGCGCTTCCTGCCGCAAGATGGCTTGAGCGCGGGGATCAACAAGGGGTTTGAATATTCCGATGCTTGGGTCGACGACGCCCGGTTGGTGGTGCTCAACGCTATGATGGCCCGTGACAAGGGGGCCGACGTTCAGACCCGCACCCGTTGCATCAAGGCGGTGCGCGGTTCCAAACACTGGACGCTCACTTTGGAGCGGGAAGGGGGCGAGCAGTTCACCGTCACCTGCCGTGGTCTGGTCAATGCAGCGGGCCCCTGGGTCAAGACCTTCTATGACGAGAGCCTGCACGAGAAATCCCCCCGCGGCATTCGCCTTATTAAAGGCAGCCACATGATAGTGCCACGCATCCATGAGCGCGAAGAGGCCTATATCCTGCAAAACGAAGACAACCGCATTGTCTTCGTCATCCCTTATCAGCAGGACTACTCCCTCATCGGCACCACGGATGTGGAGCACCACGGCAGCCCGCGGGAAGCGAAGATCAGCGAGGCCGAAATTACCTACCTGTGCAAGGTGGTCAACGCCCACTTCACTCGCCAAATTGCGCCGAAAGATGTGATCTGGACCTATGCCGGGGTGCGCCCGCTCTGTGATGACGAGTCAGACTCGCCGCAAGCGGTGACCCGCGACTACACTCTCGAACTCTCTGGCGAGTCTGACGGTGCGCCGCTCTTGTCGGTGTTTGGCGGCAAGCTCACCACCTATCGCAAGCTGGCGCAGGCCGCCTGCAACAAGCTCAAGCCCTGGTTCAGCCAGATGGGGGATGACTGGACTGCGACCAGCCGGCTGCCAGGTGGCGAGTTTGACTGCTCGGTACGCGAGCTGGCCCGCGCCTTTGCGCTGGAGTTTGACTGGCTCGATGATCGCAGCGCCCTGCGCATTGCCGAGGCCTATGGCGCCCATGCCCGTCTCTGGCTGAAAGAGGATCGCGGCATTCACCTCGGTGGTGGCCTGTACGAGTCGGAAGTGCGCTATCTCATCGAGCGGGAGTGGGCCTGTTCACTGGATGATATCCTCTGGCGCCGCAGCAAGCTGGGGCTGCGCCTGAATGAGTCAGAGCAGCAGATGCTGCAGATCTGGCTCGACCAATACCATCAGGCTCTGCGCAAGGCGAGCTGATGAGTGACGGTGGGCAGTGCGCTGCAGCCCACCGCTTTCCACCGTAAATGTGCAACAAACCTCTGATAGAACAATTACCTACACACAATAATAAAAGAGCATCACATATGAAAAAACTCGCCGTTTCCCTCATCGCATTGAGCCTTGGGGCATCCCTCTCATTACCCGTGTTGGCTGCCGATGAAGGCAAGGTGGTTATCGCCCACCGTGGCGCTTCCGGCTACCTGCCCGAGCATACCCTGGAGTCCAAGGCGCTGGCCTATGGCATGGGGGCCGACTATCTGGAACAGGATCTGGTGATGACCAAGGATGACCAGCTGGTGGTGATGCACGATCACTTCCTCGATGGTATCACCGATGTGGCGGCGCGCTTCCCCGGTCGTGCCCGTCCGGACGGTCGTTATTATGTAGTGGATTTCACCTTGGATGAGGTGCGATCCCTGCGCATGACCGAGCCGTTCCAGCTGGTGGATGGCAAGCAGGTGCCGGTCTATCCGGCCCGCTTCCCGCTCTGGAAGTCAGACTTCAAGATCCACACCTTCCAGGAGGAGATCGAGATGATCCAGGGGCTCAACAAGAGCACCGGCAAGAACATCGGCATCTATCCAGAGATCAAGGCGCCCTGGCTGTTCCGTCACGAAGGCAAGGATATCTCCAAGGCGGTGCTGAAGGTGCTCAAGGAGTACGGCTATACCGGGAAGGATGACAAGGTCTATCTGCAGTGCTTCGATGCCGATGAACTCCAGCGCATCAACAGCGAACTGATGCCCGCCATGGGTATGGATCTGAAACTGGTGCAGCTGATGGCCGAGACCGACTGGAACGAGACCATGGTCTACGACGCCAAGGGCAAGGCGACCCCCTACAACTATGACTGGATGTTCAAGCCGGGGGCGATGAAAACCATCGCCAGCTATGCCGAAGGGATTGGCCCGTGGAAGCCGATGATCGTCACCGAGCCGGGCACTTTGGGCAAGCCGGTCTTCACCAGCATGGTAAAAGAAGCCCATGCGGCGGGCCTGAAAGTTCACCCCTATACCTTCCGTCAGGATGAGGGGCAGATCCCGGCCTATGCCAAGGACTTCACCGATCTCCTTAATATCTTCCTCTATCAGGCTGATGTGGATGGGGTGTTCAGTGACTTCCCTGACAAGGCGGTGGCCGTCATCAAGGCCCATCAAGAGGCGGCCAAATAGCACTCTGGCGCCATTTGAATGCAAAGCGAGGCCAATTGGCCTCGCTTTTTGTTTCAGGTTCCCGTAACGGGAGTGTGC
>NZ_CAWNZT010000126.1:0-16831 GCF_963878965.1 Aeromonas sp. HMWF015
GCATGGAACATCATTAATCCTCCCGATGGGTGTTATCAAAGACCGACTCTGTGGGCGGCCACAGGTTGGCGATAGGGGGGCGGGCGGGGGTACCGACCAGTGGCGCCCCTATGGTGGCGGCCCAGGGGTCGACCACTTTGGCGTGTGGCCCCCAGCTTTCCGGCTTGGTAAGTTCGCTCCCCTCAGCACGGCCAATTACCACAAAGCAGTGGGTCTGGGCGTGCCCCTGTGCGCCACGATGGGCCAGCACTTCGATCCGCTGGTCACTGTTGTGGCGCAGCAGTTCGGCCGCCGCCGAATAGGCCAGGGTCGAGCAGCAACCGGCCTTGGCGTCATCCACCGCCTTGGCGATGTTTTCCATGGTACGTAACGAGAGTGGCTGCTTGTTTCTGGTGATCTGGATGGCGGCCATATTGGCGCTGTTGTTGGCGCGCTGGTTGGCTGCCAGGCGCTGGGGATCCAGCCCGAAGGCGTTGAGTTTGCCGATGATCTTCTGATAGCTCGGGTTGTTGGGCTGGACAAAGGTCTGGGCGTCGGTGCATGCGTAGCTGCCCAGTTTTTCCAGTCCGGCCATGCTCTTTTGCAGCAGGGCCTGGGTGCCACCCGCCATCACTTTCGGTTCATGTCGCGGGGCGGCTCTGGTGATGGCTCCCTGTTCTGCCAGGGCCTGCTTCAGTTCAGTCAGACGAGCGCCACGTGCAGCCACCTCTTTGGGGTGGTGCTGCTCCCAGTGCTGGATTGCATCCTGCACCCGCTGCGCTTTGCCGCTATCGGGGGCGCTTTGCAACTGGCGCAGGGCGCTGATGACCTGTTTGAGATCGCTGCTCTGGAAGTGGCCGATGCCGCGCTTGACGGATTGTTCGAACAGCTTGTTACCCTTGGCCAGCAGCGGGCTGGCCTCTGTTTGCTGGGGCGATGTTGGGCGGTTGAGGTGAATGTGTCCACCGATTGCTGGTAAGGCCATGATGTGATTCCCGACAGGGTTGACTATAAGGGGATGATACCGAGCCGTGACGGTGCGCTATATCAGGGAGCGGTCGGGGATTTGTCAGTTTTTCGTGTGTTGCTCAGTTTGTTTGGCCAGTCTGGCAGCGTGCTGCCCTACCACTGCGGCCCTTCGCCCTGGCGCCACTGCTCCAGCCAGCGCAGAACCTCGGCGGTCGCCTCAATCTGGTCGGCGGGAATGTAGTTGTTGAGTTGGGCATCGCGATAGAGGGCGCGGGCCAGCGGGATGCGCTGCAGCACAGGGATCCCCTCCTCTTCGGCAATCTTGCGTACCTGCTGCGCCTGGGCATCGGTGAATTTGAGGGTCACCACCGGCAGCGGCGTTTCTCCCCGCTCGTAGCGGATACCGATAGCGATATGGGTCGGGTTGGCGACGATGACCGAGGAGCGCTTGACGTCGGCGCGCATGTTGCTCGACTGCAACTCCTGATGGAACTGGCGGCGCTTGCTCTTGATCTCCGGGCTCCCCTCCATCTCCTTGTACTCCCGCTTCACCTCGTCCTTGCTCATCTTGAGCTGCTTGATGTGCTGGTAGTGTTCGAAGGCGTAGTCAGCGATGGCGATCACCACAAAGCCCATGGCGCAAACCGCCATCAGCTGGCCCAGCATGCCCCCCAGCACCGGAGTGATGCAGCTCATACCGCAGCCGGGCAACTGGAGCATCGCCTGCAGATTGCCCTTTATGGTGACCCACACCAAGAGGCTCAGGAGACTCACCTTGAGCAGGGATTTGACGAACTCCATCAGGCTCTTGATGGAGAAGATCTTCTTGGCCCCCTCCACCGGATTGATCTTTTTGATGTCGGGCTTGATGGACTCGCCGCTCAGCAGAAAACCGTACTGTGCGAAGTGGGAGGCGAGTACCACCAGCACCGCGACCGCGAGGAGCGGAATGCAGAGATAGGCCATCTCCTGCATCAGGTTCTCCACAACATGGTTGAGCGCCTGGGTAAAGGGGAGGTTGAGGTGGGACTCCGGGATCATCATCAGCTTGCCCAGATGTTCGAGGTAGTAGTCGGACATCGCCATCAGCATGCCCACCAGACTGAGGATGATGGCGGTGGAGACCACCTCCTTGCTCTTGACCACCTGCCCCTTCTTGCGGGCATCGCGCAATTTTTTGGCGGTGGGTTGTTCGGTCTTCTCGCCGCTCATCGCGCCTCCAGAATGGGGATCAGCAGTTGCAGCGGATCCATCACCGCCAGCACCTGTTGATAGGCGTGGTCCATCATCAGCTTGATGTAGATGACCAGCAGCAGGCTGGCGACGGCGCTTTTTATCGGCATCGCCAGCACGAAGACGTTAAGTGAAGGGGCGAAGCGGCTGATCAGCGCCAGCCCGAATTCGGCTAGAAACATGGCGATCAGCAGCGGCGCCGCCAGCAAAGCGCAGAGCAGCAACATATGGCTGAACTGGCTGTAGAAAAAGTTGACCCACTGCTCGTCGATAGTGGGGAAAAAGTGCGCCACCGGCCAGCTGATATAGCTCTGGAACAGGGCGGCCAGCAGGGCGAGAAAGGCGCCGCTGGCAAAGAAGAGGGTGATCAGGGTCTGGGTCAGCAGCAGACCGGTGGGACTGGTCTGGCTGCCGAGACTCGGGTTGAACAGGGACCCCATGGCGGCACCGCGCTGGTTGTCGATCAGAAACCCGCTTGCCTCGATGGCCCAGAAGGGGATGGCAGCGACAAAGCCGATCAGCAGGCCGAGCAGCACCTCCTTGGCGATCAGCATGGCCAGCGCCATGCCGTCGATCTGATCCGGCAAGGTGTCGGCGACCGTGGGGTAGGCGTAGAGTGCCAGCGAACAGACCACGCCGTTGCGGATCATCGCCCCTCCCAGCATCTGTTTGCTCAGCACCGGCAGCATCACGAAGCAGCTGATAAAGCGCGGCAACAGCAGGGTATAGGCCAGCATCTGGGCCTGCAGGCTCTCCAGCGTCATTGGATCTGCGGCACCTTGAACAACACCATATCGGCAAAGCTGTAGAGCTCGTTACCCAGCCAGGCGGTGGTGGCAAACAGGGTGATCACCACGGCGATCAGCTTGGCGACAAAGCCCAGGGTCTGCTCCTGGATCTGGGTCAACGCCTGCAGCAAAGAGACAAGGGTGCCCACCAGCGCCGCCACCAGTACCGGTGGCATCGAGAGGATCAGCACCAGCCAGAGCGCCTGGCTGGTGAAGTGAAGGATATCGGCGTGACTCATCCTAACCTCCGTAACTGATGACCAGCCCGTGGGTCAGGCGGGCCCAGCCATCGAGCAGCACAAACAGCAGCAGCTTGAAGGGCAGCGAGATGGTCATGGGGGAGACCATCATCATCCCCATCGCCAGCAAGATGTTGGAGATGATGAGATCGATGGCGATAAAGGGCAGGTAGATCAGAAAGCCGATTTCAAAGGCGCGGCTCAGCTCGCTCACGGTAAAGGCGGGCAGCAGGATCAGCAGGCTGTCGGGCTCCAGCCGGTCGGCATATTTGCTGGGCCAGAGCTGCTTGGTGCTGTCGATAAAGAAGGCGTGCTCCCGCGGTTTGATCTGCTTTTTCAAAAAGTCGCGGTAGGGGGCAATCCCCTCATCGAGGAACTTCTCTACAGATTCGGCTTTCGCCAGCGACACCTCGTTCTGGCGCAGGTAATCCTGGGTGGCAAAGCCTACCGGCGCCATCACATAAATGCTGAGGATGATCGCCAGCCCGTACATCGCCATGTTGGGGGGGATCTGCTGCACCCCGAGGGCGTTGCGCAGCAGCGAGAAGACCACCGCCAGCTTGACGAAGGAGGTAGCCATCACGGCGATAAAGGGGAGCAGGGCCAGCAGCGCCAGCCCGACGATCAGGTTTAGCTCGTCTGGCAGCTGGATCATGACTGTGACTCGTTGTCGAGGCGTTCGACCCTTACCCCCAGGCGCCCCTGGATCTCCACCAGTCGCCCCACTCCCAGCGAATGGCCGTTGCTGATGATGCGCACTTCGCCATCGAGGGGCGTGCCAAGATCGATCAGGGCGCCCGGTTGCAGGCTGGTGAGGGTATGCCAGTCCAGGGTCTGGCGGCCCACTTCGAAGCTCACCTGGATCGGCAGTTGATCCAGTTCGGTCGGGCCGAAGGGTTCAGCGGAGGCAGCATTATGCATGGCAGTCAATTCCAGATGTTGTGGATGGGGTTGGCAGTAGGCATAGGGGCGACCCTCCACGCAGATCAGCAGTTGCTGACCGAGTTGCGGATGGGGTGGCGGCAGCAGCACATCGCCGATAGCGAGGGTAGCGAGCTCATCCATGGTCAGCCCCATTTCGCCCCACAGCAGGGAGAGGGTGAGGGGCAGCGGCAGCCGCTGCTGTCGTGGTCGTGGTGGCAACTTGCTCAGCAGGGGCTCGGGCTGCGGCAGCCAGAGAGCGAGACTGGCCCCCTCCCGCTGCAACAGCAGTTGCAGGGCGGGCTCATCGGTCTGGACGTTACTCTCCGGTCGGGTCAGCGCCGAGCAGGTGAGGCCACCGAGGGGTTGTCCCAGCCGTTCGATCAGTGCCAGTTGCAGTGGTTCAGGCAGACTGAACAGCGCCGCCTGTTGTAGATCCGGCGCCAGCCAGTGCGCCAGCTCTGCGCCGTGGCATAACAGCGGCAAAGAGAGCCCCTGCCACTGCAGTTGCAGCCGGGTATCGAGCGTCGCAGGCGGCAAACCGATGGCGAGGAGAAGCTCGCCGCCACTCCAGCCAAAGTGCTGGCGGTATTGGCTCAGGGTCTGCTGTAAAGTCAACTCCGCCAGCGAGGCGGAGGTGAGGGCAATCGGTGTCATGCGTCGGCATCCCACTCTTCGTAGATGGATCGTTTATGGCGTGAGCCCTGCTCACTGTCAGGCTGGCCGAAGAGATCGAGGGCGACCCGCTCGCCGGGATAGAGCCGTTGCAGGCGGTCGACCAGATCGCTGCGCCCCTGATTGAGCAGCTGTTGCCCTTCGCTGGTTGCCAGAATCTCGATCTGCAGCTCGCCATGGTGGTGAGCGATGCGAATGGAGAGATCGCCCAGCTGTGGCAACGTCAGGCGCAGCAGCGGCGGACGCTCCGAGCGTCCCAGCTCCTGATAGATATCCACCGCCAGTCGCTCCAGCAGCTGACCCAGTTCCCGATTATTCTCGGCAGGTGTAAGCCGGGCGAGCTGCAGATCCCCGGGGGTAACGGCAAGGGGAGCGCCCCAGATAGTCGGGTTGGCAAAGAGCTCATTTTTTGGGGCTGTTTCACCTGTAGTGACTGGCTTGAGTGCCACCAGCGGTGGTATTTCTGCGTCAAGTTGAGCTACCTGTTCACCGACCTCAGTTGGCTGGGGGGTGGTTAGTTTGGGAGTTATCGCCTCGCTGTCCGTTGCCAATGGCAGTAGATGTGGCGTGGTATTGGCGAGGGTATGTATCGGGTTGGCGCTGCTTGCCTCATAAGCCTCAATGACTGGATGCTGTTCTTCAAGCCACTCGTTTTCAGTCAGCGTGGCTTGGGCAACATGACCATAGGGCTGGGTAATAATGGCGTTTAGCCTCAAATCGGCAGAGCTTTCAAGCAAGCTTGTCTCTGGATCTCTTTGCATGCTCTCCGGTTGCGCGGTGAGCTTGCTCCCAACCCCCTCGGTGAGCGGCAGAGACTCGTTGAGGTGCGTCGAAATTACATCGCTGCTGGTATTTGTTGGCCTCAATGCGGCCGGATTAGCTGTTATCGTCAGTATGGGGGGGCGCTGTTCGTTGTCCTGTGCAGTGAGTTGTGTGTGCTTGGTTTGTTGACGAGATGCGTGAGCCTTCTCAAGCGTCAGTGTTATTGCATTTATTGGAGCAATGGTTGGTGACTCGGATGATGTGTTGGACGTTACCGCTATCGGGTTTGTGTCGAGCAGTTCAATGTCAGAATGTGCAGCAAAAGTGGGTTTGTCGTGCCTTTCTTTGGCTGAGATACTTGTTGCTGCCACTCGCTCAGGGTTATCAGTAAGGCGCTGGCTCTGAAGTCTGTTAGGGGGCGTGAAAATTACCTGTTGCGGGTTGGTTTGCTCGCTACCCTGCTGCTGTTGTTTTGCAGTGACCTCTTTGTTGTCCGGCTGCGTGCCTTTGGTCGTGTGGCGAAGGGAAACTTGCTTGCCAGCTTCTGAGGGGGCGCGGTGGATATTCTGTTGCGGCAAGGGGTGGACGTCCGTCACTCTCTGTGAATGACGGATCTGCCCTTTACCCTCAGGCTGCGGGTTGTGGCCGCGTTCCTTGAGGTTCTGCTCCAGCCGCATTGCCTGCTCGAAACGCTGTTGTTGCGATCGATTGGCTTCAGCCATCTGGGTGTCGCCCCGGGTTGTCACTGTGCCCTGTATCGGGAGGATTCGGTTCATGACTCGTTACATCCTGATCTGCTGGCGGAACTCTTCCTGTTCCTGCTCTTCGTTGTAGTCACGCAGGGCTTGCTGTGAGGCCTGCTCCTGACGGTGTAGTTCGGCAAATTTCTGTTGCTGCTGGCGGGCTCGGTGTACCGCCTGCTGGCGCTCCTGCAAGCGGATGCGCTCTTCGGCGACCCGCTCGGCCTGCTCGGCGGCAGTTTGTTCAAGCTGGGCCTCTTTCTCCCGCAGCAGCGCCACTTGCTGTTGCCACGCCTTGAGCCCCTTGCGATCGAGTTGCTCCGCCTGACAGATGGCAAATAGCCGCTCCTCTTCGGCAAGGCGCCACTGGCGATAGTCGAGACTCTCCTGCTCCGCTTCGCGTTGGCGAACGCGGGCGAGTTGCACCCGAGCCTGCTGGGCGGTGAGTTGCTGCTCGGCCCGATCCAACCGCAGGTCTTTTATTCGTTGCAGTCGGCCAATCATCGGGTCAGCGCCTCCAGGGTCGAGAGGGCTTCCGGCAGTGAGCTCGGCTCATGAGTACCTTGTCTGAGCCACTGGCGAATAGTCTCGATGCGGGCGATCGCCTCATCGGCCACCTTGTCCTGCCCTTTCTGGTATTCGCCGATCTGCAGCAACAGCTCCACCTCTTCATATTTCGCCAGCCAGCTGCGCAGTCGACCGGCCTGAGCCTGATGCTCGGGCTCGATGATCTGGTTCATCACCCGGCTGGCGGAGCGCAGCACGTCGATGGCCGGGTAGTGGTTGGCCGCCGCCAGTTTGCGCGAGAGGATGATGTGGCCATCGAGGATAGAGCGGGTCTCGTCAGCGACCGGTTCTGTCATGTCATCCCCCTCTACCAGCACGGTATAGAGGGCAGTGATGGAGCCCTTGTCTGACTGACCGGCCCGCTCCATCAGGCGGGGCAGGGCGGCAAACACCGACGGCGGATAGCCCCGTCGGGTTGGCGGTTCGCCAGCGGCCAGACCAATCTCCCGCTGGGCACGGGCAAATCGGGTGACGGAGTCCATCAGCAGCAGCACCCGCTTGCCCTGGTCGCGGAAATACTCGGCGATGGAGGTGGCGACAAAGCCCGCCTTGGCCCGTTCCATGGCGGGGCGATCCGAAGTAGCCACCACCAGCACAGCCTTCTTGAGCCCCTCTTCCCCCAGATCCGCTTCGATAAATTCGCGCACCTCACGGCCCCGTTCACCGATCAGCGCCAGCACGGTGACATCTACCTCGGCGCTGCGAATAAGCGACGCCAGCAGGGTGCTCTTGCCACCACCGGCGGCCGCGAAGATCCCCATCCGTTGCCCCTCACCGCAGGTGAGCAGGCCGTCGATGGCGCGAATGCCCAGCGAAATGGGTTGCTCAATCCGCTTGCGGCTCATGGGAGCGGGCGCATCCCGATAGACCGGATACCAGGCCTCGGGCTCCGGCAGATGGCCGCCGCCAAAGGGGTTGCCGAGGCCATCGAGCACCTGGCCGAGCAGATGCTCGCCGACTCCGACCTGATGCATGGCTCCGGTCGGGCTCACCTCGGTGTTGGAGGAGATGCCGAACATCTCGCCAAGGGGAGTGAGCAGCGCCTGATGCTGGGCAAAGCCGATCACCTCTGCCTGCAGGGAGAGTGTGTTGTCCGGGTTGCGCAGATGACAGAGCTCGCCGATCCGCACCCCGGGGACGACTGCCTTGAGCAGGGTGCCGGTCACCTGGGTGACCCGGCCACGGATCTGGATCAGGCGGCACTCGTCGATGGCGTGACGAAGCTGGTTAGGGATGTGGTCGAGGGAGAGGGTCATAACAATCTGCGCCATTGAAACTGGTGGCCACTATAGGGGATGGGGGGCTACGGGGATTTCAGCGCGAGTCGGGACTTTTTAGAAAACCGTTGGGGGCGGGCTAAAAATTCACGGCCGATTTTGGCATAGGGAAGCGAGGGCGATTTTTATAATGCCATCCTCGTCAATCCATTCGTCACGGGAGTTTCCATGGCCATTATCCAGAGTAACCCCTATGCCCTTGCTGCCCAGCCCGAGCTGCGCGGAGCAGAGGTCGCATCTCGTCAGGCTCCCCTGCAGGGTGGGCAACTTCAGGGGGAGCGGGTCGTGCTGGCCAGTGCCGCCCAGTCGCTGGCCGATGCCGCCGAAGAGCTCACCTTTGTCTTTTCCGAGCGCGCTGAGCTTTCGCTCGCCAAGCGCAAACTGAGTGACAGCCATGCCCGCATCAGCGAGATCGAGGCGCTGGTGGGAGATTACCTCGACAAAGTGCCGGAGCTCGAACGCCAGCAGAAGATCAAGGAGATGGTGAGCCACCTCGGCAGCGGTCGGCTGGCCAATCTCTCCCAGCTGCTGGCCTACCTCGAGAGCTATTCGGGGGAGGTGAGCGAGCAGTTCGAGGCGCTCTGCCAGGCGCGCAAGGCCCTCGCCGGACGACCGGAGATGCAGGGCACCCTGGCGCTGGTGGAGCTGGCACTGGCCAAGCTGGCGGATGAGCAGGGCAGTGCCATCGTGCTGGGGGCGCGCATTACCGGCCCCGCGGCCGCAGCGGCTAAAGCAGGCGTGGGGGCCGAGCAGGATCTACGGGATCTCTATCGCGATGCGGTGCAGGACTACCGTGCCCTTTCTGCCGCCTGGCGCGATATTCACAGCCGCTTTGGCAACGGTGCGCTGGAGAAGGTGACCGGCTTCATGATGAAGGCCCTGAGCGCCGATCTCGACAGCCAGCAGCGCTGGCTCGACCCGGTCAAGCTGGAACGGGTGATGAGCGACATGCACAAGCTGCGGTTGCTCAACACTCTCTCGGCGCAAGTGGACGAGCTGTGGCAACGGGTGAAGGAGGGCTCGGCCCATGGCATACGGGCCTTCTGATCTGATGGGCGATCTGATCGCCCTGGTGGAGAAACGCTGGGCCAGCGTGCGGGATGTGGAGCAGGTCGGTGTGGCTCTTGAGCTGTCAGATTGTCGCCAGCAGGTGCTGCTCTATCAAGAGCTCAAGCGGCTGATCCGCCTGCTGCCGGTGGAGCTGTTCAGTGAGGAGGAGCAGCGCCAGAACCTGTTGCAGTGCTGTCAGGGGGCGCTCGATAACGCCATCGAGCGGGAAGAGGATGAGTTGTCTGGAGAGTCGTCATGAACTGGATTGAACCCCTGCTGGTGCAGTTTTGCCAGGATCTGGGCATCACCATAGGGGATAACCCCCATTCGCTGATCCAGCTTGAACTGGAGCAGAGCGGCACTCTGCAACTGGAGCGCCATCAGGGGCAACTGACCCTCTGGTTGGCCCGCGCCGTTCCCTGGCATCAGAGTGGCGAGGCGATCCGCCGCGCCATGACCTTGACCGCCGCGGCGCAAGGGCCGGCACTGCCGGTGCGCAGCGGCTGGTTGGGGGAGGATCAGCTGATCCTCTTCGTCACCCTGGATGAGCGGGCCGTGACTCTGCCCCAGCTCCATCAGGCCGTGACCACCCTGACACGGCTGCAGCGAGAGGTGCTGGCGTCATGAGCCGGATCACTGCCGCGCATATCGGGATCGAGCAGCTCAGCGCCATCTCCCTTGACGATCAGGAGCGCAGCCTGCCGGGGCGTTATGCCCTGTTGCCCGATGGCCAGTCCATCGAACCCCATATCAGCCGCCTCTACCCCGAACGGCTGGCGGATCGGGCGCTGCTCGATTTCGCCACCCCGGATCGCGGCTTTCACGACTTGCTGCGACCGTTCGATTTCAATCAGGCGATGCAGGGTCTGCGCAGCGTGCTGGCAGAAGGGCAGAGCCCAGAGTTGCGAGCGGCCGCTGCGCTGCTCGAACAGATGCACGCCGATGAACAACTGATGCAGATGACCCTTCATCTGCTGCACAAGGTATGACCATGGTGCTTACGTCACAGCAGCAGGATGCGCTGCTGCTCACCGGCTGGTTGCAACTGCAATATGGCCACCCTGACAAGGCGCGCGTCCTGCTGGCCGCCCTGTTGCAGATCCACCCCGACCATCAGGGAGGGCGACGGACCCTGCTGGTGGCCCTGCTCAAACAGGGGGAGGGGGAGGCGGCGCTGGCCCATGTCGATCAGCTGATGCAGCAAGGGGAGGCCGACGGCCCGCTCTGGCTCTGCCGCAGCCGGGCCTGCCAGTTGGCAGGGCGGCTGGATGAAGCCCGTTTTGCCTATCAACAATACCTCGAACTGGAAGAGCAGAATGAATCAACGCTCCCTTGAGCTGCTGCGCCGGATAGGTGAGCGCAAGGACATCATGCTGGCGATCCTGCTGCTGGCCATCGTCTTTATGATGGTCTTGCCGCTGCCGCCGGTGGCCCTCGATATCCTGATTGCCATCAACATGACCATCTCGGTGGTACTGCTGATGATGGCGGTTTATATCAATTCGCCGCTGCAGTTCTCCGCCTTTCCGGCGGTGCTGCTGATCACCACCCTGTTCCGGCTTGCCTTGTCGGTGAGTACCACTCGGATGATCCTGTTGCAGGCCGATGCGGGGCAGATCGTCTATACCTTCGGCAACTTCGTGGTGGGGGGCAATCTGGTGGTGGGGATCGTCATCTTCCTCATCATCACCATCGTCCAGTTTCTGGTGATAACCAAGGGTTCGGAGCGGGTCGCCGAGGTGAGTGCCCGCTTCTCCCTCGATGCCATGCCGGGCAAGCAGATGAGTATCGACGGTGACATGCGCGCCGGGGTGATCGACGTGCACGAGGCGCGGGATCGCCGCGGGGTCATCGAGAAGGAGAGCCAGATGTTCGGCTCCATGGATGGCGCCATGAAGTTCGTGAAAGGGGACGCCATCGCGGGCCTCATCATCATCTTCGTCAACATCCTAGGTGGCGTCACCATAGGGGTAACCCAGAAGGGGTTATCCGCCGCCGATGCGCTGCAGCTCTACTCCATCCTGACGGTGGGTGATGGCATGGTCTCCCAGGTGCCGGCGCTGCTGATCGCCATCACCGCGGGGATCATCGTGACCCGGGTCTCCTCCGAAGAGTCTTCCGATCTGGGTACCGATATTGGCGCCCAAGTGGTGGCCCAGCCCAAGGCGCTGCTGATAGGTGGTCTGCTGCTGGTGCTGTTTGGGTTGATCCCGGGCTTCCCGATGATCACCTTCTTTGCGCTGGCGGCCATCGTCACGGCAGGCGGTTATTTTATCGGCTTGCGTCAGCGCAAGGCGCAGAGCAGCAACAGTCAGGATCTTCCAGCCGTGCTGGCGCAGGGGGCCGGGGCCCCAGCTGCCCGCAGCAAGCCAAAACCGGGCAGCAAGCCTCGGGGCAAGCTGGGGGAGAAGGAGGAGTTTGCCATGACGGTGCCGCTCCTGATCGATGTGGATGCTGCTTTGCAGGCCGAGCTGGAGGCGATTGCCCTCAACGACGAACTGGTGCGGGTGCGCCGAGCCCTCTATCTCGATCTCGGAGTGCCCTTCCCGGGTATTCACCTGCGTTTCAACGAGGGGATGGGGCCCGGCGAATACCTGATCCAGCTGCAGGAAGTACCGGTCGCCCGCGGTCTGCTGCGACCGGGCCATCAGCTGGTGCAGGAGAGCGCTTCCCAGCTCGATCTGCTGGGGATCCCCTACGAGGAGGGGGCGCCGTTGCTGCCGGGGCAACCAACCTTGTGGGTTGCTAATGAGCATCAGGAGCGGCTGGAGAAGTCACGGCTGGCCAGCCTCACCACCGATCAGGTGGTGACCTGGCATCTATCCCATGTGCTGCGGGAATATGCCGAGGACTTTATCGGCATTCAGGAGACCCGCTACCTGCTGGAGCAGATGGAGGGGAGCTATGGCGAGCTGGTGAAGGAGGCGCAACGCATCATCCCGCTGCAGCGTATGACCGAAATTTTGCAGCGGCTGGTGGGGGAGGATATTTCCATCCGCAACATGCGCGCCATCCTCGAGGCGATGGTGGAGTGGGGCCAGAAGGAGAAGGATGTGGTGCAGCTCACCGAGTACATCCGTAGCAGCCTCAAACGCTACATCTGCTACAAGTACGCCAACGGCAACAACATTTTGCCTGCCTATCTGCTCGATCAGCAGGTGGAGGAGCAGATCCGCGGCGGCATTCGCCAGACCAGCGCCGGCAGCTATCTGGCGCTCGATCCCACTATTACCCAGAGCTTCCTCGATCAGGTGCGCCATACCGTCGGTGATCTGGCCCAGATGCAGAACAAGCCGGTGCTGATTGTCTCCATGGATATCCGCCGCTATGTGCGCAAGCTCATTGAAGGGGATTATCACGCCCTGCCGGTGCTCTCCTATCAGGAGCTGACCCAGCAGATCAATATCCAGCCCCTCGGGAGGGTCTGCCTGTGAGGGGGGACCCGTTAACTACTGACCCCCTGATCCCCTGGCTGCAAGCCAGGGGAGTGGCGGTGGCCCCTCACCATCTGGGGGCGACTCCCATCCAGATCGGCCACGGTTTTTGCTATCGCCAAATTTATCTCGCCTGGCGCTTTGATCCTGCGACCCAACGGGTCTGGATCCTGCTGGTGCGCCGAGAGGGGGAGCGGGCCGGACTGGCCAACCCCTTTGCCGCCCTTTATCTGCTGGCCGAAGCCACTCTGGCTGTACTCGGGCCGGGCCATTTCCTCTATGGCAACGTCGATGTCTTTCGTGGCAGTAGCCTGAGCGGTGAGCGGCTCGGGCGCTTTTACCTGCGCTGGACGGGAGCCTGCGAACCCGAGTCCGGCTGGTTCATGCTGGCCGCCGAGCAGGTCTGTTCCCTGCGAGATATGCGAAAACGACAAAAGCACGGCCTTGCGTGACAGGCATGTCCAAAAGGGCCTCATAGAATAGGAGCCAAGATGAAACAACCGCGTTTTGCCGACCATAGCGAGACCATTTCGCAGGCAGAGCAGGCCATTGCCGACAGCGATCACCGCAACGCTCTGTTGCAAGAGATGCTGGCTGGCCTAGCCCTCTCGGATCAGACCTGTCAGCTGCTATTCGATGCGCCGACCGAGCAAGTGGCCGTGGCCGAGCAGGAGTTGCTGGCTGAGATCCAGCGCAGACAGGCGTTACTGCCGGCACAGCCGGGAGAGGGCCGCAAGAGTCGCCGTCCCACCATGATGCGCGGACTGATGATTTAAGGAGTCGTGATGAGCACTATCCCTGACTACAACACCAACCCTGGCGCGTTCGTCGGCTGGCTTGATGGGCAAGCGCTGGACGCATTGCCGGGCCATAAAAACCCCAAGTTGACCGAACTGGTCGAGCTGCTCAAGGGCAAGATCACCATCAGTGCTGACTCATCGACTGCGCTGAGCAAGGAGCAGCTCGAGAAGTTGCTGGCTGCCTATCTGACGGATCCAGCCTCGATCAACGGGGGTTGGGCGATGGGCCAGTTCCGGGGGGGGCAAGATGCGGCCATTGCCGCCATCAAGGGAATGATCGAGCGGGGAGCAAAACAAACCCCGCCAGTCAACCACTGGACCGTCCCTGAATTTATGCTGCTCTCCCTCAGTGCGCTGACCATGGATCGCATCGATGACGATCTCATCACGACCTTTACCGGGGTGATGGCGTTTCAGGACAACCAGCGTAAAGGGCTGCGGGACGAGCTGGCAGAGATGACCGGTGAGCTGAAGATCTACGGGGTGATCCAGTCCGAGATCAACAAGGTGCTCTCTGCGGCATCCAGCCAGACCTTCAACACCAATTTCAATCTGCTGGATTACAAGCTCTATGGCTATCAGTCTCTGGCCGAATTTATGGATGGGTCAGAGTTCAAACTGTTGTCAAAAATGTTTACCGATGATCTGGTGAAAAATGCACTGCAAGAGTTCACCAACGCTAAAAATGCGCTGGAAAAAGTAAAGTCGGCCAGCCTTGACTCCAAAACGCTGGGTGAGGCCAGTGCCGCTTATGAGCGTAAAAAAGCCAATCTTGAGCAGATCGTAGCAACGCAGGTCATCACAGTTAAAACGTTCCTCGAAAGTGGCCAGAAGAAGAGCGGCGCGATGGAAAATATCGAAGCCAGCTACAGCTATAAGAAGGATGACAACAAGCTTGGCAACTTCTCCACCAGCGTGAGCGACCGTTCTCGCCCGCTCAACGATCAGGTCAGCGAAAAGACCACCCGCCTCAACGACGTCAGCTCGCGCTACAACGCCGCCATCGAGGCACTCAACCGCTTTATCCAGAAATACGACAGCATCATGCGCGACATTCTTGGCGCAATTTGAGGAGAGATCATGCAGACCGATACCACCCTGGCCCCGGAATACGAAGCAGAGCTGGAAGCCTTTATCGCTGACGGCGGCACCCTGGCCATGCTGCAGGATATTTCAGGGGACACCCTGGAGCAGCTCTATGCCCTGGCCTTTGGCCAGTATCAGGCCGGCAAGTGGGAGGATGCTCACAAGATCTTCCAGGCCCTCTGCATGCTGGATCACTATGAGCCGCGTTATTTCCTCGGGCTGGGTGCCTGCCGTCAGGCGATGGGGGAGTTTGAAACGGCGGTTCAGAGCTACAGCTTTGGCGCCATGCTCGACCTGAACGATCCCCGTTTCCCGTTTCATGCTGCCGAGTGCCGGCTGCAACAAGGTGATTTGAACGGGGCCGAGAGTGGCTTCCACTCGGCCCGACTGCTGGCGGACACAGATCCCCGGCAGGCAGACCTGGCGGCAAGCGCCAAGGTCATGTTGGAAGCCATCGCAATCAGAAGGGATCTGCAAGATGAACCCGATCAGCAATGAAAGACAGGTTTCCCCGCTGGGAAACACAGGTGATGTTGCGGGCCTGGCGCCCGTTACCCAGCCTCGCAGTGAAACACGGCTCGATGCCGCAACGGTGCAAGTCACCGGTCAGGCCCGCAAGTCAGGGGTCTCGCTGAATCCACCGCTGGCGGTAAGCAATAGCCAGATCAGTGCGCAGCAGCTTGGCGAAATCGGCAAGTTGGTGGCCTCGGTGAAAGAGAACACCCGCTTGATTCTGCCGCACACCGCCGGGTTGGTGACCGCGGCCTTTACCTCGCCCGAAGCGTTCGAGATTGAACTGGGCAAGCTCACCAGCGATCTGGAGAAGACCCAGACCAAGCTGAAGCTTGATGATATCCGCCGAGCTCGTGAGCTAAACGAGAAGAAGATCGGTGAGAACCAGGAGAAAATCAAAGAGGCTGAAGAGAGTGCCCAGGAGGCCAAGAAGGCCGGTATCTTTGGCAAGATTTTCGGCTGGCTCAGTGCCATCGCCTCGATAGTGATCGGTGCCATCATGGTGGCAACCGGGATTGGTGCTGCCGCCGGTGCCCTGATGATCGCAGCTGGCGTCGTTGGCGTGGTCAACATGGCAGTTCAGCATTTGGCTGATGCTGGCTACATTTCTCCAGAAGTGATGGAGCATCTGGGGAAGGCCTTGATGGGAATTGAAATGGCCTTAGCCATTATTTCGTTGGGCGCCAGTTTTGGTTCATCAATTGGCTCTGTGATTGGCAAGGTAGCTACCAAGATTAGCAGCACGGCCGCTGATGCGGCTGCCAAGCTCATCTCAAAAGTGGGTGAACTCACTGCCAAGTTCACGGCTAAGGCTACGGTTGAAGCGCTGAAAGTGACAGGGCAGGCGGCAAAAGTATTGAAAGTTGGTACTCAAGCGGCTGATGTATTGGTAGATGTCGGGAGCGGCGTGACCAAATCTGTCCAGTCTACAAAAGAGTCCGAGTCGCTCGATGCCCAGGCTGATCTTGCCTTAAGCAAGAGCGAGATGACCGAGTTGCAAGGGGTTATCGACAAGCTCAAGGAGGCGATAGCCCAGATGCTCGAAGCGTTCCAGCAGACCATGGAGATGATCTTCCAGATGATCAATGCCAAGGGCGACATGATGAACAACCTGGCCCGCAGACCTGCCGCTATCTAAGGAGTACCGACCATGATTAACAGTGATTATGCAAATGGTGTGACCCGTACCGCCCCGCTGACCGAGGTGCAAGCCGGTGAGCCGCAGCAGGTTCGCAGTGCGACCACTGCCCATGAGGCTGCCGTTTCGACCCGTTCGCAAGGGTCAGAGAACAAAAGCGTTCCTACCCTGCCACGTCCCTCCATCCCCTTCGATACCAAAGGGGTGACCCAGATGGTTGCGCAGCTGGACAGTGCGATGGATATGATGTCCTTGCTGTTCAAGCTGGCCCGTCAGGCCCGTGAGGAGGGGTTACAGGTTCGGGATATCGAGAACAAGCTGGTCATCAGCAACCAGCAGGCACAGGTTGACGAGATGCGCCACGGCGCCAAGCTGATGATCGCCATGGCGGTGGTCTCCGGCGTGATGGCGGGGTTCTCTGCCATTATGGGTGGGATCAGCCTGGGCAAGGGCGCCAAGACTATCAAGCAGCAACAATCCCTTGATGGCAAGATTGCCGGTCGCGAGGCCTTGATTGACGCCAAGGTTGATAGCTTGAGCAAGCAGGGCCAACAGGTTGACCGCGCTGATGTGGGCAAAGTCTGGAAACAGGATCAAGTTGCAGACAGTAATGCGAGCCGATTGTTGGACAAGAAATTTGCTCGCACTTCCGAACGGGGT
>NZ_CAWNZT010000126.1:16841-48782 GCF_963878965.1 Aeromonas sp. HMWF015
AGTCTGTGGGGCAAATGAGCAACTCTGCGGTGCAGGTGGCGCAGGGTGATAGCCAGGCCAATGCGAAAGAAGACGAGGTCGAGGCGACCATCAGTCAGAGCGAGAAGCAGAAGGCCGAGGACAATATGTCCTTCAATGCCAACTTTATGAAAGATCTGCTGCAACTGATGCAGCAGTATTCCCAGAGCCAGAATCAGGCCTGGAAAGCGGCATTCGGCGTTGCATAAACGTCATGGCAATGAAGGCGCCCACTGGGGCGCCTTTTTGTTTTTTCCGGCCATTTTTCTTAAAAGTGCCGCCCTTGAGTGACAGCCCGCATGGCGGTGGCAGGCTAACATCTCTTCCTCTCTGCTGGAGGAAATCATGGATGTAACTGTCATCATCAATCGACTGCTCGCTGAATTTGCCACCAAATATGGTTTGCCATCCCTGGCTCTGAATCAGGAGGGGGTTGCGGCGCTCTGCTTTGACGAGCAGTTGCAACTCAGCCTGATCCTGGTGCCGGAGCGGGATCAGCTGGTGTTGCAGGCCGACGTGGCCGAGCTGCATCAGGTGGGCGAGGGGATTTTCCGTCAGTTGGCCAGCTTCAATCGTCACTGGTATCAGTTCAATCTTCACTTCGGTTTCGATGAAGAGAGTCTGACGGTGCAACTCTATCGCCAGATGGCGGCAAGCCGGTTGACCCTGGCGTACCTTGAAGAGAGTCTCGCCAGCATGCTGGAGCATGCCGAGTTCTGGCAGGAGTTGCTGCAACCCGGTACTCGGGAAGCAGGCAGCAGTGATCAGGTGATGGGAGTGCGGGTATAACCATGAAGATTCAGGAATCACAAGGCGCGCTGGCCCTGCATGGGGCAGAGGCGGGCAAGGTAGGGGCATTTGCAGGCAGAACCGTGAGTGCCCGGTCAGCCAGTGCGAGCCAGGTTCCCCTGTCGGTACTGCTGCGCCGCTCCATTACCCTCAATCAGGTCCAGGAGATGGCGCTGCAGCGACTGCAGCAGGGCGAGCACACCCCGCTGAGTGAACGGCGGATCCGGGTGTTATGAGAGGTCTGCTGGCACTGATGTTGTCGGCCATGCTGGCCGGTTGTGTCACCACCCCGGAGCTGAAGCCCTCGCAACAGCAACTCAAGGGCGAGGTGCATTTCCCGCAAGCCTTGCCACGTCCGGCGACGGTGGAGGTGGCAGTGCTCAGCGTGATCGGGGAGCGTCCGTTGCAAGTGGCTGCCACCCGTTATGAGGTGACCATGCTGCCATTGCTGTTTGATCTGCGTTTGACCCCTCTGCAACTGGCGGAAGGGGAGATCTATCTGCGTGCCCGCTTGCGATTTATGGATGGCACCGCGGTACAGGCTATGAGTCAGCAGAAAGTTTTTAAGATTTTTAATGACAAAAAAATGGTTATTCAATTGCAGCCAAAAGCTTGTTATCCACAATGTCAGTAATGATTGTGTTTAAATAAAAAGCCTCAAATCAATCATTTATTAATTTGTCAGTTAAAATTGAAGGTTTCTTTTTGTAACGAAGTATCTTTTGCTGTAAGCACACCATTAAGTATGAGTCGTTGCACTGGATAAATAGTGTGTTAGCTCTAATTTTAGGCTGGTTTTTCTGCTTGTGACTGTTGTAGGATCCCCCCTCATTTCAATGGTGATTAATTTTTGAATTCACCAGCGAATGACTTGATTACAAAATAATAAATAAAAATAACAGCAATAATAAAGCACCCGAGAGCGACCCGCTTCCGGAGGTGTTACTGGTACTACACGCAGATTCAGGAAAATAAAACATGAAGGGCATTACTACCACAGAGAAGGGCGATATGGCCCTGCTCCAGTGGTGCATGTCTGCTTTTAACGTTATCGAACATCCGCAAGAGGGAATTTATATTCTCCTGGAAGGATCGATGAAGTGGCAAGACTGTACCGATACCTATGAATTATCCCCCAACGAACTTCTGTTCGTGCGCCGTGGCAACTACGCGGTCTGTACCGGTGACGGCCCCTGCCGCCTGCTTTGGCTACCTCTGTCAAACTCCTTTTTGCAAGGCTTCTTGCAACGTTTCGGTTCACTGTTGAGTGAAGTCCCCCGGCTGGAGGGGATGGCCCCCACGCTGTTGCCGTTTCACTCATCCCCCTTGCTGACCCAATGTATTCAGGGGCTGCGCGGGTTGACCGAACATGAACATCCCCCCGCACTGGCCCAATTACGCACCGAAGAGTTGCTGTTTCTGCTCGCTTTTGGCGAACAGGGGCCTCAACTGATGTCTATTTTGCGCCAGCTGAGCAATCGCCAGGTCGAGCGGTTGCAACAGTTTATGGAAAAGCACTATCTGATGGAGTGGAAGCTCAGCGAATTCGCCAAAGAGTTCGGTATGGGATTGACCACTTTCAAGGAGCTGTTTGGCTCGATATATGGTGTTTCTCCGCGTGCCTGGATCAGTGAGAGGCGGATCCTTTTCGCTCATCAGTTATTACTCAATAGTGAAATGAGCATTGTCGATATTGCGATGGAGGCCGGTTTCTCCAGCCAATCCTATTTTACCCAGAGTTATCGTCGTCGTTTTGGCTGTACGCCAAGCCGTGCCCGACACGGCACAGATTAACGCCGGACTAAAATAATCTGACGTTTTTTATAAGCCGCGGAGCGAGGCAATGGATAGAATAGCCTGCATATCGAAACATCATTCCAT
Organism: Aeromonas sp. HMWF015; assembly: GCF_963878965.1. Lineage (NCBI taxonomy): Bacteria > Pseudomonadati > Pseudomonadota > Gammaproteobacteria > Aeromonadales > Aeromonadaceae > Aeromonas > Aeromonas sp. HMWF015. The sequence goes on from NZ_CAWNZT010000126.1 coordinate 19,530, forward strand.
TATTGCCCGCAGCAAGATGAGCAAGGCATAGCATGAGTCAGCAAGATCACCATTCACCTAACCAGGGCCTGTTTGCAGGTCGTCGGGTTACCGTTGTCCAGCCAGATACCCTGAGTCGGGATCGTCTGGTCGGCCAGCTGTCCGTGCTCCGTTATCAGGATGCCGGCGTGATCACCTCGCAGCAGATGGCCCTGTTGCAAAGACTGTTGCCCAGAACCCGACTGGAGAGCCTGTTGGGCTCCATCTGGTTTCAGCGCCGTCTCGATGCCGCGCTGGCCGTCTCGCGTGAGGAGCTGCAACAGATCTTGCGGCTGGCAGGCAGCGAGCGTTGTGACTGGATGCAGCAGCTGGGGGACCGCATCAATCTGGCGGATCGTCCCTTGCTGTGGCACTGGGTGCTCTATCCCTTGCACCGCTGGTGGGTTCAGCGTCTTGAACCACTTTACGGCGCCTGGCTTAACGAACTGGAGCAGTTGCAGGTGATGCGCCGCCAGCTCAATGCCCAGGCCGTGTTCTGGCAGACCGTGGTCGATGTACCGGCGGATCTGGAGAGCCGGATCGCCGATCAGCTTGAGCAGTTGAACCAGCGCGAGCAGGAGCTCACCCGGCTGCAGAGTGATTGTGAGGCTCGTCTCCAGCTGGCCTGGCCTGCCTGGTATGCACAAACGAGCAAGGAGGGAGACCCGGTTCACCTGATGCCGGTACCGCTTGAGCTCGGCACATTCTGGCATGCCCTGCAGGCTCTGCCCCATCAGGATGAGGCAGCCCTAACCCTGCATGAGTGGCTGGCCGGCCGGGGCATTGCCCTGGGTCAGGATCACTTCTACTGGCAGCCTCCTGCGCCCTAGATAGCCCGAGGAACTATGCAAACGCTACTGAATCGATTGGCCGCAAACCTTGGCCAAGGGCCTTTTATTGCCGACGCACAGGGAAAGTACCATCTGCGGATCGATGGTTATCCCCTCTTTCTGACCCCCAGAAACGGTGAATTGCTGCTGAGTACCCCGCTTGCAAGCGGCCAGAGGAATGACGCTGAGGCCCATGATCCGGCGCTGCTAAAGCGTCTGTTGCAACAGGTGGTGGCCTGGGGGCGTCATGCCCCCCATGCCCTGGTGCTGGACGATCTTGGCAATTTGCAGCTGGAGGCGCGGCTCGCGCTGGAGTGGCTCGATGAGGCGTTGCTGGCGGAGCGCCTGAGCCTGCACATCGCCCTGCTGGAACGGTTGGAACCCCAATTGACCGAGGCCGCCTTGGCCCCCCAATGGAGACAGATGATATGGCACCCTTGAGTGTGCAACCCCTGCTGCGTCCCCTGTTGTGGATCTGCCTCGCCGTGATGGCGTGGCAGCGTCCCGCCATGGCACAGGAGCTGGACTGGGTGCCCATGCCTTACAGCTATGTGGCAGAAGGGGAGAGTCTGCGCGACGTGCTGGTCAACTTCGGTGCCAACTACGAGGTCTCCGTAGTGGTCAGCGACAAGGTCAACGATCAGGTCAACGGTCAGTTTGAGCATGACGAGCCGCTAGCCTTTTTGCAGCAGCTCTCCTCCCTCTACAACCTGGTCTGGTACTACGACGGCAATGTGCTCTACGTCTTCAAGAACAGCGAAGTGCAGTCCCGTCTCATCAATCTTGAGCAGACTGGCGCAGCAGAACTCAAGCAGGCGCTGCAACGAGCCGGGATCTGGGAGCCCCGTTTTGGCTGGCGCCCCGATGCGGATAACCGGTTGGTCTATGTCTCCGGCCCGCCCCGTTACCTTGAACTGATCGAGCAGACCGCGCTGGCACTGGAGCAACAATCCCAGCTGCGCAGCGAGAAGACCGGGCCGCTGGCCATCGAGATCTTCCCCCTCAAGTACGCCTCGGCGACCGATCGCTCCATCCAGTACCGCGATACCGATGTGGCGGCGCCCGGTGTGGCGACCATTCTGGCCAAGCTTCTGAGCGATGCTGGCGTGCAGATGGTCAACGGCGAGGGTAGCAAGGCAGCGACGGCCACCTCCGGTCAGGCCATCGTGCAAGCCGATCCTTCCCTCAATGCGGTGATCGTGCGCGATGCTCCGGAGCGGATGGCGATGTACGGCAAGTTGATCGCCGCGCTCGACAAACCGGCGGCCCGTATCGAGGTGGCGCTCTCCATCATCGATATCAATGCCGAGGATCTCTCCCAGTTGGGGGTGGATTGGCGAGTGGGGATCCGCACCGGTTCCAACCAGCAGGTGATTATCAAGACCACCGGCGATCGCAAAGGAATTGAAGGGGGCGCTGCGCTCGGCAGTCTGGTGGACTCCAAGGGACTCGACTATCTGCTGGCCCGGGTCAACTTGCTGGAAAACGAAGGCAATGCCCAGGTGGTCTCCCGCCCGACCTTGCTGACCCAGGAAAACACCCAGGCGGTGATCGACCACAGCGAAACCTATTACGTGAAGATCAGCGGCGAGCGGGTGGCCGAGCTGCAGGGGATCACTTATGGCACCATGCTGCGGATGACGCCCCGGGTGATCCAGATGGGTGACAGACCCGAGATCAGCCTGAGCCTCCACATCGAGGATGGCAACCAGAAACCCAACAGTGCGGGGGCCGATGGCATTCCCACCATCAGTCGCACCGTGGTCGATACCATCGCCCGGGTCGGCCACGGCCAGAGTCTGCTGATAGGCGGTATCTACCGCGACGAGATGAGCGAGAACCTGAGCAAGGTGCCCTTCCTTGGCGACATCCCCTATCTGGGGGCGCTGTTCCGTAGCAAGGACACCCAGACCCGTCGCTCGGTGCGGCTCTTTATCATCGAGCCTCGTCTTATTGATGACGGTATTGCCCACTATCTGGCCCTCGGCAATGGTCAGGATCTGCGAGCCGGGGTGCTCGGGGCTGATGAGATCTCCAATCAGAGTCTCTCCCTTGGCAAGGTGCTGGGGGGCGCGCAATGCCAGCCGCTGGCTGCAGCCCGTGACGTGCAGCAGCTGCTGCGTCAGGGGGGCAAGAGCTCGTCCCTCACTCAGTGCCGGATGGGCAATGAGCTGGGGTGGCGTCTGGTCGAAATGAACAAGGATCAAAAATGTACACCGGCCGCCAGCTGGTGTGTGCAGGCGGACAATGAGGGCGCGACCCGATGAGCTGGAAGTGCCGCGTATATCGCGGGCTCAACCGCGGGGTAGAAGTTCCTCTGCCTGAGGGGCGTCTGGTCATCGGTTCCGATCCCCTCAACGCTGATCTGGTGCTGGTGGATGAGGGGATGGCCCCCGAGCATCTGGTACTGCTGGTGAGTGGTGAAGGGATCACCCTGCAAGCCTGGGCGGACGGTATTACCCCGACTCAGGACGGTGTCGTCCTGACCGCGGGAGAGACTCTCAGGGCGGGAACGCGCCTGGAGGCAGGCCCGCTGCTCTGGAGCTTCTGTGACAACAGTCGTTCGCTACCCGAACAGCTGGAGGCACTGGCGGCGGTGATTGCTCCTTCTCGTGCGCCGCGGCGGCGGGCAGCGGGCGCCGATGTCTGGATGGGCGCCCTCTGCCTGAGTCTGGTGGTCGCCGTGGTCTTGCTGCTCGGCACGGGCTGGTGGCATGGCGCCGATGAGAACGAATCCGCCCGCAGTGAGCAGGCATTGAAGCGCTTTCTGGCCGCACCAAACTACCGTCAGGTGGTACTGAACAGCAGTGATCCCGAGCTGTGGCAACTCTCGGGTTATGTCGATGAGAACAGCGCGCGTCTTGCTTTGCAGCAGTACCTCGACAGCAAGGGTTTCAACTACCGGCTGGAGCTGCGCACCATGGAAGATCTGCGGCAGGGGGCCGGCTTTATCTTGCAGAAGCTGGGTTATGAACAGCTGCAGATCCGCAATGGCAAGGAGCCCGGCTGGCTCAAGCTCAGCGGCGAAATTCAGGGGCAGGATGGCAAATGGAGCACCATTGAATCTCTGCTCAAGCAGGAGGTGCCCGGCCTGCTGGGGGTTGAAAATCAGGTACAGATTGCCGGGGCTTATCGCAAGCGCCTCGATGCCTTGCTGCAGGAGCTGGGGCTGGCCGGTGCATTGCGGGTGCGCGAGGCGGGTGGGCGACTCGAACTCTCCGGCCAGCTGGATGAGCGCCAACTTGGCCAGTTTCAGCAGGTCAATCAGCAGTTTCGCCGGGAGTTCGGTACACACCCGACGCTGGAGCTGATCAATCAGACCAGAACGCCGCGTCAGGATGAGCTGGAGTTCGACGTGCGCAGCGTCTCGTTTGGCCGGGTGCCTTATGTGGTACTGGCAGACAACCAGCGCTATCCGGTGGGGGGCGCAACCTCCAGCGGGGTGCGGGTGCTGGCCATTCGCCCCGATGCGGTGGTGGTGAGCAAGGGCAAGCAGCAATACATCGTCAAATTAAAAGGAGCCGAACGGCATGATGACCAGTTTGGAAGCGCGACTGTCCGGCGCTGATCCCGCCTTTGCCCGTGAGCTGCATGAGCAGCTTGTTCAGGCGCAGGGAGACGTGAAACGGCAACTGCTGCGCGGGGGAACCCCGCAACAGTATCGGGAGTGGCAACAACAGGCCGACGCCATCGAGGCGGGGCTCACGATCATTGGCAAGATAAAGGAGCACAACCATGGCTGATTACTTTAAGTATGCGGACGGTACTACTAACACCCTCGATCAGGTGGCATCGAACCTCTCCGGGCAGGCCAATGACGCCAATACCGAGGTCAACAAGGCCATTGAGGCGATGAAAACCAATCCGGATAACCCGGCGTTGTTGGCCGAGTTGCAGCACAAGATCAACAAATGGTCGGTGATCTACAACATCAACTCCACCGTGACTCGGGCCATGAAAGACCTGATGCAGGGTATTTTGCAGAAGATTTGATGATGAACCCTGAACTCAAGCGACAACTGGCCGAACTTGCGCTGGCTGGCACCGGCCACCATTGCCATCAGGAGGCGGCCACTATCGCCGACTGGCTGGCTGGTGCGCCGGAGATGACCGAGTGTGTAACGCTCATTCGCCTCTCCTCCCTGATGAACCGGGGGGATTACCAGGCCGCTTTGCAGCTTGGTGGCGAGCACTGCACACCGGATATCGAGCCCTGGCTGGCCCTGTGCGAGTGGCGGCTTGGTCAGCAGGAGGCGCTGGCTGCACGGTTGCTGCGACTGGAGCAGAGCGGTCAGCCAACCTTGCAACAGTTTGCCGCAGGCCTGCGCGAGCAGATGGCCTCATGAAAATTGAAGGCAGCGATCAGCTGGGGGGAGAGCAGCCGCTGCGTCAGCCCCCCCCGCCCGAATCCATGGCTCAACGCCAGTTCGAGCGACTGCTGGCCAAAGCCCCCGAGCCGGATCTGTTCGAACGCTGGCAACAGGGGGCCCCTCTTGAGGGGTTGCTTGCCGGTGTAGCACCAGCCGCCAAGCGTGAACTGCTCTGGCAGATCTACCAACAGGGCGACAAATCGGCGCCGGAGATTGGCAAGCAACTGTTTGCCCCGGTCACCGACAAGCTGATCGCGCGTTTTGGCGAGCGTCAGTCGCCGGTGGTGGATGCCATCGATCTGCCGGAGTTGCGAGCCACCATGCGGGAGTTTGACCCCCTGGCATCGCGGCGGGAGAAGGTGTTGCTGAACTTGTTGAGCGAGCTCAGGGACGGGCAGGGCGCTGTGCCCGCGGGGCATCAATTTCTCGATGCACTGGCTCGGCGCGAGCTGATGACCCTGATCCCGCTCAACGGCATGGTCGACAATCTGATGCGCAATTCGCACAAACTTGATCTGGAGGCGTGATGGAAATTACACAGTCTGCCCAGGCGGTGGTCACCAGCCTGGATGAGTTGAAAGCGGTGGATCTCTCCTCGCCCCATGTCGCCAGCTTTGAGCAGGCGATGGGGAGCACATCCCAGGGGATGGGGAGCTCTCTTCTGGGGGAGCTGGGGGAGTTGAAACAGCAGTTTGTCGAGGCCAAACAGAGCCTGCAAGCCGAGCTGGCCACCCCGGGGGATGATCCTAACAGCCTGATGCAGATGCAGTGGTCGCTGATGCGGATCACCATGCAGGAGGAGCTGATTGCCAAGACAGTGGGCAAGATGAGCCAGAACGTAGAAACCCTGTTGAAGACCCAGTGAGGTAGTGTGAAGAGATCGATGCTGATGGGGGTGCTTAGCGCCTCGTTGCTGCTCAGTGGTTGCAAAGTGGAGCTCTATACCGGGGTCACTCAGAAAGAGGGCAACGAGATGCTGGCGTTGCTGCAGACCGAGGGGATCGCCTCGGACAAGCAGCCGGACAAGGATGGCCGCATCAAGCTGCTGGTGGAGGAGTCCGACGTGGCGCAGGCCATCGAGACCCTCAAACGCAAGGGCTATCCAAAAGAGAGCTTCTCCACCCTGCAGGATGTGTTTCCCAAGGATGGCCTCATCTCCTCGCCGACCGAGGAGCGGGCTCGTCTCACTTATGCCAAGGCGCAGGAGATCTCCAATACCCTGTCGGAAATAGACGGCGTGCTGGTGGCTCGCGTCCATGTGGTGCTGCCGGAAGGCAATGAGGGGATCAGCAAGAAACCCTCTCCCGCCTCGGCCTCGGTCTTTATCAAGCATGCGGCGGATATCCAGCTCGATACTTACATCCCGCAGATCAAGCAGTTGGTCAACAACAGTATCGAGGGGCTCGCCTACGACCGGATCAGCGTGGTGCTGGTACCCTCGGCCGATGTGCGCCAGAGTCCGCTGATGCCGCGCAATACCTCGCTGTTCTCCATTGAAGTGAGCGAAGGTTCAACGTGGCGGCTGGGCGGCTTGATTGCCCTGTTGCTGGCGCTGGTGGTGACCAGCAACCTGGCGCAATACATGTGGCACCGGAGCCGGAGTCGCGGATGACGGTCGGTTTGACCCCCTATCAGCTGCGCTTTTGCCCGGCCAGTTACCTCCATGAGGCGCACCTGCCCTCATCCTGGGCGCAGGTGCCGAAACTTTTGCCCGAGTGGCGGACGCTGCCAGCCAGTAACGGCGCCCTGCTTGAGGCGCTGGCATTGGGAATTGGCTACGAGATGCCCGCGCCTCTGGGGGGATTGGCGCTCTTTCCCCAAAGCGAGCTGGTGCTGCTGTTGCGCCGTCTGGGGGCAGTGCTGCACGGCGAGGCGATCCGCCGCTGTCTGCTGGCACCGACGCTGCGCCAGATCATCGCCTTGCTGGGGGAGGAGGGGCACAGAGCCGTACTTTCCCAGCTCGACTTGTTGATCGGCCCCTGGCCCGCAGGCTGGCAGCAGCCTCTGCCCACTCAGCTCTATGAGGGTGTGCTGGAAGAAGCTGGTTTGCAGTTCTGGCTGGCTGCGGCCGGGGAAGGCTACCCCGACTGGGCTCGCCGCCTCGCCCTGCGACTTCCCCCGGCGCCACCCGGGCCATCATGGCCTCTGGCGGCTGACCAGCGGCCACTGGCCCGGGCGCTTTGTCTCAAGATTGCCAAACAGGTAACTCCCCAATGCTGCCATTTGTTGAAATAAAGAGTAACCATCTGCAACTGGCGCCAAGCCAGCGTATTTTGCGTAGCCATGATTACCTCTCCTACCTGAGCGCGCAGGAGCTGGTAGAGGCCGCCCGCGCCCAGGCGGCTGATATCGTGGCGGAGGCCCGCGCCGTCTATGAAGAGCAGAAGAGCCTTGGCTGGCAAGCCGGGATTGACGAGGCCCGGCGCGAACAGGCAGTGCTGATCCACCAGACCCAGTTGCAGTGCCAGGGGTACTATCGCACCGTGGAGCAGCAGATGAGCGAGGTGGTGCTGCAGGCGGTGCGCAAGATCCTGCACGATTACGATCAGGTGGCGCTCACCCTCAAGGTGGTGCGCGAGGCGCTCTCGCTGGTGAGCAACCAGAAGCAGGTGACGATACGGGTTCATCCCGAGCAGGTGCAGGCGGTGCGCGACCAGATTGCCCGGGTGCACAAGGATTTCCCCGAAATCGGTTATCTCGAGATCTCCGCCGATGCCCGCCTCGATCAGGGGGGTTGCATCCTCGAGACCGAGGTGGGGATCATCGATGCCAGCCTCGACGGCCAGCTGGAGGCGCTCTCCCTCGCCATGAGCTCGGCGCTGGAAAAGCGTGGTGGACAGCAGGCCCGACTCGCCGGGGCGAATGCCGCGGTTGAATAAGGCGGCTGAATATATGGTCGGCTACGTGAGAGAACATTCATCTGACAAGTCCCGCCGGTTGTTACCTGCCCAAAACAAAACCGCCCCGGAGATCCGGGGCGGTTTTTTTATTTAGCGATACCGAGATGAGTCGTGGACGACATAAGGGCTCAGCGATAGCGGCCACGTACCGAGCTGCTGGCGCGGCCGGCCATCTTGATCAGGCTCTGGCGGGTATGCAGGTGGCAGAGCGCGACGCCGAGGGCATCTGCCGCATCCGCCTGCGGGGTGGCGGAGAGTTTCAGCAGATGGGTCACCATATGCTGCACCTGCTCCTTGGCGGCGCCGCCGGTGCCCACCACTGCCTGCTTGATCTGGGTGGCAGAGTATTCGCTCACCGGCAGATAGGCGTTGACCGCGGCGACGATGGCGCTGCCCCGGGCCTGTCCCAGTTTCAGGGCCGAGTCGGCGTTGCGGGCCATAAAGACCCGCTCGATGGCAAACTCGGTGGGCTTGAACTGGGTAATGATCTCGCATACCCCGTCATAGACCTGCTTGAGGCGCTCCGGCAGCTCGCCGCAATCGGTGCGGATGCAGCCAGAGCCCAAGTATTCGGCCTTGCCGCCCACGACCCGGATAACCCCGTATCCGGTGATCCGCGATCCCGGATCGATGCCCAAAATAATGCTCATGGGTGTTGATTGCTCTAAACGCGAGTGATGGCCGCCAAGATAGCAAACTGTGGCCCGTTTGGCTGTATGTCCCGGGTCAAGCGGGCAAAGATTGGCCAGCCTGCGTCGAGCGTGGTTAGCCCTTGAACAGCGCTATGGTGTCGCCATCCTGCAGGCTGCCTGCGCCACGCACCACCACCCGATCCCCCTGCTTGAGGGCGCCGCTCACCGCCACCTGCTGGCTGTCGCCAAACAGCACGGTGACCGGCACCCGATTAACCTTGAGCGACTTGCCGCTTCGCGCCACCTGATAGACCACGCTGCCATCGGTGCCGAGCACCAGGGCGTCCCGGGGCAGCAGCATGCTCTGCTGATCCCCCAGTGGCAGGGCAACCCGTACTGGCGAGCCGATGATGAAGGTGCCCGCTTCCGGTTTGAGGCGCAGCTCGATGAGGCGCGACTTGGGATCGGCGCTGGCGGCCCGCTGGTAATAGACGCCGTGACCACTCAGCTGCTCCCCCTCCACCCGCAGCCGGGTTTGCGGCGCCAGCTGCTGGGCCCAGAGAATGGGGGCTTGCAGGCGGATATCCGGCTGATCCGGGTTGACCAGCTCCAGCGCCTGCTCGCCCGCGTCCACATGCTCGCCGGGCTGGATGAAGTGGTTGTTCACCACCCCATCGAACGGGGCATAGATGTGGCTGCGGCGCAGCTGTTCCTCAATCTGGTTCACCTGTATGGCGGCCAGCCGCTCGGCCAGCGCGGCCTGCTCCACATCATAACTGGCCTTGTCGTACTGGCTTCGGGAGGCGCTCTTTTGCTGGTGCAGCCGGGTGATCCGTTGGGATTCGGCGCGGGCGAAACGCAGGTTGTTCTGCCATTTCGCCTGCTCGGCGCGAGCCTGCTCCAGCGAGAGGCGCAGTGCCGCGCTGTCGAGGCGCAGCAGCTCGTCCCCTTTTTTGACCCGGCTGCCAAATTCGGCGATCCACTCCACCCGGCCACTTACTTCGGCGCTGAGCGCCGCCTGCTGGCGACTCGCCACCGTGCCGCTGACCCAGATATTGGCGGCCGCATCCCCTTGGGTCACATCCGCCAGGGTCACCATCTTGCCCTGATCGGCCAGGACCGGTAGCGCGCAGCCCGCTATCAGCGCCGCGCCAGCCAACATTCGGGTAATCATATGTGTCATCGATGAGCTCCTTGCTCAGGCCCGCTGGCGCAGGGGTTGTGGGATTGTCACCTGCTCCCCGAGACGCAGGAAGGCAGGCAACAGGATCAGGGTAAACAGGGTGCTGCAGCTCATGCCGCCGACAATGACGGTGGCGAGCCCGCGGTAAATTTCGCTTCCTTCGCTCGGGCTCAGCATCAGCGGCAGCATGCCGAAGATGCTGGTGAGGCTGGTCATGGCGATGGGGCGCATCCGGCTTTGCAGGGCATCGGCCACCGCCAGCTGACGGCTCATGCCTTCCCGCTCTGCGGTGCGGGTCTGATGCACCAGCAGGATGGCGTTGTTGACCACCAGTCCCAGCAGGATGACAAAGCCGATGATGGTGAGCAGATCCATCGGCAGCGGCACCAGCAGCCCGCTCAGCTGCAGTGCCAGCACGCCGCCAACCGAGGCAAGGGGCAGGGTGAGCAGCACCAGCAGGGCATCCTTGATGGAGGCAAACACTCCCCACAGCAGCACCAGCAGGATCACCACGGCGAACAGGAAGATGGTCCCCAGATTGTCGAGCGCCTGTTGCAGGCTGTCGGCGTTGCCGGCAATGCGTAGCTCGCCACCGGCGGGCAGCAGGGGGCGGATAGCGGCAAAACTGCGGTTTTTCAGGGTGTCGAGCACCTGCTCCATGGTCATGCCCGCCGGGGGCGCTATCTGCAGGATGATGCTGCGCCGCCCATCGGCCCGGAAGATGCTGGCCGGGCCCATGTCGTGTTCCACCCGCAGCAGCTCGCCAAGGGGAACGATGCGCCCGGAGGGAGTGGCCAGCGGCACTGCCTTCAGTTCGTCCGGATTGGCGGAGCTCTGCCCCATCAGCATGATGTCGAGTCGATCCTCGCCATCGAAATACTCGCCAACCCGCAAGCCGTCGCCAAAGGTCTGGATGATGGTGGGCAGGGGCGTGCGATCCCAACCCACTTCGGCGAGACGCCGATCTTGCGGCACCAGTTTGAGCTCGGGGGCGGTGAAGTCGAGACTCGGCTCGGGCCGGATCTGTGCTCCCGGCAGGTCCTTGCTGAGGATCCCCATGCTGGCACGGGCCGCCTGATAGAGCTCGGGCAGGTTGCCCCCCTGCAGCAGCAGGGAGACGCCGTTTTCGCTGTCAAAGCCGCCAAACAGCGACCCCTGACCGCCGAACACCCGGGTGTCGGGAATGCCTACCAGCAGCTGTTTCATCAATAGGCTCTCCAGCTCCTTGATGCGGGTCTCGTCCTTGGGGCGCACGCCAATCTGGGCGCCCCCCGGGTAGCGCAAGATGTAGTAGTTCTTGAGGGCTGGCTCTTTCTCCCCCTTCATGTAGGGGGCGAGGCGGGCGATCAGGGTATCGATCACCTCTTCGCGCTGGGCCTTGAGGTTGACCCCGGGGGTGAAGTTCATCCAGACATCCACCGCGTCCCGTTTCACGTCCGGCAGATAATCCATCTTGGGCAGCAGCGCCCAGGTGGCCAGGGCCGGCAGGCTCATCATCAGGGTGATGACCGTCCAGCGCTGGCGTGAGGTCGAGGTCCAGCGGATCACGTGACGGGTGGTGCGCTGCCACAGCGACTCATAGGGATCGGTCAGTGTTTCATGTCCCATCCAGCGCGCCGCCACCGCAGGCAGCACGATGACGGCGACCAGCATGGAGACCGTCACGGCGCAGGCGATGGTGAGCGCCAGATCGGCAAACAGCTGACCCTCCACATCGTTGAGCAGCAGCACCGGCAGGAAGATGGCGACCGTGGTGAGGGTGGAGGCGACCAGCGCCGTCCACACCTGACGGGTGCCTTCGAGCGCCGCCTCCGCCTTGCTCAAATCCCCCCGCTCGTGGCGCCGGTAGATGCTTTCCAGCACCACGATGGCGGCATCGAGCACCATGCCGACGGCAAAGGCGATGCCCGCCAGCGAGATGATATTGAGGGTGCGATCCATCACCTTGAGCAGACAGAAGGTGAGCATGATGCTGATGGGGATGGCGAGGGCAATCATCAGGGTCGCCTTGAGCTGGCGCAGGAAGAGCCAGAGGATGGCACAGGAGAGCAGCACCCCGAGCCCCAGGTTGGCGGTGACCATGCTGACAGCGCGATTGATGTAGAGGGAGGCATCGAACGACTGCTCCATGTGCAGCCCGACCGGCTCCAGCACCTCGCGGTTGAGCTCGTTCACCCGGGCCTTGATCGCCTCAAGGGATGCCAGGGCATTGGCGCCGCTCTCCTTGAAGATCTGGGCGGCGATGGCGGTATTGCCGTTCTGGATCCGCAGCACCGGGTTCTCTTCCCTGGCCACCCTTACTTCTGCTACATCCCGCAGATAGATGGGCAGGCCATCGCGCCAGTCCACCACCTTGTCCCCCAGCGTCTCGACATCATAGCGACCGGCAAAGCGCAGCTTGTACTCCCAGCGACCGATGTCGAGGGTACCGGCCGACACGTCCCAGCCGGTGGTGGCGCGGCTGGCCAGCACCGGGATCTCCACTCCCAGTTCGGCGGCGCGGTAGGGGTCGAAGCGGATCTGGATCTGGCGCTCGTTGATCCCCTCGATCGCGACCGTCGAGACCCCTTCGATGCGCTCCAGCTCGGGTTTGACCCGCGCCTCGATCAGCGCCTGATGATCATCGATCACCCCTTTGGCACCGGGCAGCTGCTGGATGAAGAAGAAGGTGAGGGTATCGTTGCTGCTGTAGTTGTTGACGTAGGGGCCGCCGATCTTGTCCGGCAATCCCGAGACCCGGTTCAGCCGCGAAATCACATCGAGCTGGGCCCGTTGCATGTCGGTGCCGAGGGCAAACTCCATGTCGATTTCGGTAAAGCCGGGATAACTCTCGCTGGTGAGGCTCTTGAGCCCCTGAATCCCCTGCATCTCCTGTTCGATGGGGTCGGTGATCTCCGACTCCATCTCCTGGGGCGAGGCTGAACGCCAGCTCACCGAGATGTTGAGGTGTGGACGGTCGATGTCGGGGAACAGCTGGATCGGCAGTTCCCGGATGCTGAGCAGGCCCAGCAGGAAAATCAGCACGATCGAGACCGCCACCCAGATGGGGCGTTCGATCGCCGTTTTGGCGAGGTTCATTCACTCTTCCTGAGTTGTTGTTATCGGCCATTCCGCTGGCCTTGCTTCCAAAGCCCCTGCAACAGGGACTCAAGCATTTAACTGGAATTCTCCCGGCTTGTAAATGCATGGTTAACAAACAAAAAAACCGGCCACTAGGGCCGGTTTGGTAAAGGTTTGCCAGGGGATCAGGCCGCGTGCTCGACCTTGTTTGGCTGCTTGTTTGGTTGCTGTGAGAAGCCTTCCAGCTCTCCCGGGGCGAAGTTGTCTACCTGAATGGCTTCGTAGCGCAGGGCATCGGCGGCCAGCAGTTTGTCCGCTTCGTCCTTGCTCAGGATGGAACCGGCCAGCGCGGCGGCAACCAGCTCCGGCAGAGCCAGTTTGCGGGGCAGTTTGCCCTCTTTCTGGGCCTGCACCAGCTTCTTCTCGTAGGGCTGAACGGCGACCATGGCCTGGAAGGCACGCTCCATCAGACCGACCGGATCCGCCTCGTCTTTGCCCACATAACAGAGAGCGGTCAGACGGTCGCGGAACTCGCCCGGCTTCATCATGGCCAGACAGATGGCATGGCAGCGATCGTCTGCTGGCATCTTGTAACCGACGCCGAACGGGAACACCACCCGCTTGAGCACGGCACCCACCACCTTATTCGGGAAGTTCTGGAAGAAGCCCTCGAATGCCTTGCCAATCAGGTAGAGGTTGCGCTCCACCGCGTACTGCACGAATGGCAGATCGGAGACCATGCGACCCTGATCCTCGTAATGCTTGAGGGTGGCGGAGGCCAGGTAGAGGTGGCTCAGCACGTCACCCAGACGGGCGGAGATCATCTCCTTGCGCTTGAGATCGCCACCCAGCATCAGCATGGAGACGTCTGCGCACAGGGCCAGCCCTTTACTCATGCGGGAGAGCTGCTTGTAGTAGCGAGCGGTTTCACCGGCCACCGGCGCGCTGTTGAACTGGCCCAGGGTCAGCCCCTGGAACAGGGAGCCGAAGAAGTTGCCGGCACCGAAGGCGATGTGTTTCATCAGCAGGGCGTCAAACTTCTCGAGACCGCGCTCCACGTCGGTATCGGCCGCCGCTTCCAGCTCGGCAAACACGTACGGGTGGCAGCGGGTAGCCCCTTGCCCGAAGATCATCAGGTTGCGGGTCAGGATGTTGGCCCCTTCCACCGTGATGGCGACCGGAATACCCATGTAGGCGTAGCCGGTGTAGTTTTTCGGGCCCAGCTGGATGGCACGACCGGCGTGGATGTCCATGGAGTCATCCATGATCTGGCGCGCCATCTCGGTCATGTGGTACTTGGAAATCGCGGTGACGATGGCCGGTGCCTGACCCAAGTCCAAGGAACCTGCGGTCATACGACGGGCTCCTTCCAGCTGATAGGTGAGGCCGCCGATGCGAGCCAGCGCCTCTTGCACCCCTTCAAACTTGCCGATGGACATGCCGAACTGCTTGCGTACATAGGAGTAGGCGCCCACGGTACGGCTCGCCATATGACCGCAAGCGGTGCCCAGGGCAGGCAGCGAGATGCCGCGACCGGCGGAGAGGCATTCGACCAGCATGCGCCAGCCGCGACCGGCGTAATCCGGGCCGCCGATGATCCAGTCGAGCGGAATGAACACATCCTTGCCGAAGGTCGGGCCGTTCAGGAACGCCAGACCCATGGGGTAGTGGCGATCGCCAACGCGCACGCCTGGGTGGCTGGTTGGGATGAGCGCGCAGGTGATGCCCAGCTCTTCCTTGTCACCCAACAGTTTTTCCGGGTCATAGAGTTTGAACGCCAGCCCCAGCACGGTGGCGCGGGGGGCCAGGGTGATGTAGCGCTTGTTCCAGTTGAGGCGAATACCCAGCACCTCTTCACCCTTGTGCATCCCTTTACAGACGATCCCCTTGTCAGGAATGGCACCCGCATCGGAGCCAGCCTCCGGCCCGGTCAGGGCGAAGCAGGGCACCTCTTTGCCATTGGCCAGCCCCGGCAGCCAGAAATCTTTCTGGGCTTGGGTGCCGTAGTGCATCAGCAGTTCGCCCGGGCCGAGGGAGTTCGGCACCATGACGGTGACCGCCACGCTCAGGCTCTTGGTCGCGATACGGGTGACGATGGTGGAGTTGGCAATCGCCGAGAATTCGCGGCCGCCATAGGATTTCGGGATGATCAGGGAGAAGAAGCCTTCCTTCTTCAGATAGTCCCAGACCGGCTCCGGCAGGTCTTTGGTTTCGTTGACGATCTTGAAGTCGTCAACCATGGCGAGCAGGGTTTCGACCTGGTTGTCGATAAAGGCCTGCTCCTCTGCGGTCAGCTCGGCCTTGCCGTAGCCGTGCAGTTTTTTCCAGTCGGGGTTGCCGCGAAACAACTCGCCATCCCACCAGACGGAGCCGGCTTCCATGGCCTCCCGTTCGGTAGCTGACAAGGGCGGCAGTATCTTTTTGAAGATGCCGAACACCGGACGGGTTACCACCTTTTTACGGATGGAGGGTACGCCGAGCACAACGGCTATCGCCAGCACCAGCAGGACAAGCAATGTGATCATACCGAAGTTCCTTCTATTTCACTGTTTCCGTTGATTTATTGTTGGTTGTTACACGGCCAGGGAGAGCCTGGTCGACTCCACGGGCGCCCCGACTCCGGACGCCAGATAAGGAATAACGTTGCGCACCAGCCCTTCTACATCGAGCTGCTGGCCAAAGTCGGCCAGGGCGATGTCGCGCAGCGCATCGGCAGAGGCCATGGTGAATACGACGGTGCCCAGAGTGAAGTGCAGGCGCCAGAAGAGGTCTGCCGGCGACAGGGCAGGATTGGCCTTGGAGATGGCCTGGGTGATCCTCTGCAAAATGGGGCCGTAGTGGGCGGTGATGAAGCGGCGCAGGTGGCCCTGGCTGTCGATATAGCCGCGTCCCAGCAGCTGCATGAAGATGGCCGGGCCATTGGCCCGCACCGCCGAGAGCTTCATCAGCGGCTCGACAAAGCTTTCAAACAGTTGCAGCAGGGTCAGCTGCTCCTGCTCCATCAGTACCCGCAGGCGGGCATCGAGATCGGGCATAAACAGGCTCAGATAGCGGTCCAGCACCGCCTGGATCAGCTCCTTCTTGGAGCCGAAGTGATAATTCACCGACGCCAGATTGACGTCGGCTTCACTGGTGATCAGACGCAAAGAGGTATCGGCGAATCCCCGCTCGGCAAACAGCACTTCAGCGGCGTCGAGAATACGGTTTTTGGTATCGATTTTACTCACTGGACACCTCACTTAAACGAATGTTTAAAAAGTACGTTTCATAACGTGAAGTGTCAAGAGAATGTGAATGAGTGTTAGCGGAATGTTTTTCGATGAAAAAAGCAAAGTGGGCGGAACTTAGTCAAAAAGCAGGACTCTATATCTATGCCACTGCAATTAAACATTAAGTCTCGCCCAACCTGCACCATGCTAGTTGGGCCTTTTTTTGCGCGTCTGTTACCGGTTTGCGGTTTGCAGGCAAAAAAAACCGCCGCAGGGCGCGACGGTGGGGAAAGTGAGTTCGCGTCATCCTGACGGCAAACTGTCGATGCGAGTTCAGGCATGTATCGACGGGGGCAGTATGCCAGCCAGAGCCCCTCAGACTATGTCAGCTTCGCGGTATTTTGTGACAAAGTGTGGCAAGCACTGGCGTGGCCCAAGCTGCCGCTCTTTGCTATGCTGCCCTTTCAAAATATGAGGGGAGAGAAGATGAAGTACCCGGTCGATACCCACACTCACACCATTGCCAGCACCCATGCCTACAGCACCATCCACGACTATCTGCCGATAGCCAGGGCCAAGGGGATCAAGCTGTTTGCCACCACGGATCACGGGCCCGAGATGGCCGATGCCCCTCATGTCTGGCATTTTGCCAACTTGCCGATATTGCCAAGAGTGGTGGATGGGGTAGGGATCCTGCGGGGTATCGAGGCCAACATCAAAAACCTCGACGGGGAGATCGATTTTCCCGAGCGCTATGAGTCGCGCCTCGACATGATCATGGCGGGTTTTCATGAGCAGGTATTCCCTCCCTGCGATCAGGCAACCCATACCCAGGCGATGATCAACGCCATCAAGAGCGGCCGGGTCGATATGATCAGCCACCCGGGTAACCCCTCATTTCCCATCGACATTCAGGCGGTGGTCAAGGCGGCGGCCGACTATCGGGTGGCGCTTGAGATCAACAACTCTTCCTTTATTCACTCGCGCCCGGGTAGCGAAGGCAACTGCCGTGCCATCGTTGAAGCCGCGCGAGACCTGGGGGCCTATCTCACCTTCGGCTCCGATTCCCACGTGGCATTTACTCTTGGCGATTTTGACCACTGCCATCGTCTGGTGACCGAAGCGGGCTTCCCGCAAGAGCGGATCCTGGTGCGCTCCCCCCGTGCCCTGCTCGAATTTCTCGAAAGCCGCGGCCGGGCCCATATCCCCGAGTTTGTCGATCTGTAAATCGGGCTCTAACACCATGAGCCAACTCATAAAATCGAGCTGGCTCAATTGACTTGCCGGTCATTTTTTATGAATGTGGAGAGCAACAAGCCGGTATAGCTCAGTTGGTAGAGCAGCGCATTCGTAATGCGAAGGTCAGGAGTTCGATTCCCCTTATCGGCACCAGATCGTGAGGGCAGGTTTCATTTGTGAAACCTGCCCTTTTTACATGGCTTTTGCCAAGGCTCGCTCCACATAGAGATAGCCAATCCCCATCACCTGCTGGGCGCGGCTGAGCTGGCCGAAACGGATATGGGTGGCGTTGACCGCATCGCTGCAGTCGAACGGGTTGGCGCCGGTTTGACTGACGATCGTTTGCAGCCAGGTTTCACCAAAGTGGCAGCTGCGGCCATAGAGCCAGATGCGGTTGATGTTGAGGATATTGAGGAAGTTGTAGAGGCTCAGGCCAATGGCGCGGGCCCCTTCGTCCACCAGGGCGCGGATCATTGCATCCCCCTGATGGTAGAGCGTGAGCAGTTGGGCGGTATCCAGCTCTACACCAGTCTGCGCCGGGTTGTCGGCACTGGCTTGTTGTTTGAGAAAGACCTGGGCCCGTTTCTTGATGGCAAACAGCGAGGCGACTGTCTCCAGGCAGCCATAGCGGCCGCAGGCACAGGCGCTACCGTCCGGATTGATGATGGTGTGGCCTATCTGGCCGCTGCCAAACAGGGCGCCCCGGTAGATCTGGCCGTTGATGATAAAGGCCGACCCGATGCCGTAATCGACGTTGATGACGCAAAAATCCCCGTTTCCTTCCCGGCCCTGCCACTTCTGGGCCAACGCCAGCATGATGCAGTCGTTATCCACCATTACCTCGCAACCCAGTCGCTCCTCCAGCAGGTACTTGAGCTCGACCGGCGCGTGCCAGGGGGCTTGCGGCATGGTTTGCGACACCCCGGTCGCCGGGTTGACCTGGCCGTGTACCGACAGGGCCAGCCGGATCGCCAGCCCCTTGTGGCGGCGTTTGTGCTGGTAGTAGTGCGCTTCAATCAGGCGCAGCAGCTCATCGGGGGTTTGCGGGGCAATCTTCTGGTCACTGAACTCACCCTGCGGGGTGATCAGGTTATCCACCAGGATGCTCTCCAGACGGGTGGGGCTGATGTTGAGGCAGAGAATGGCCCCCTGGCCGCTGGCAATGCGGTAGCTGCCGCCATTGATGCCGCGCTGGGAGAGGTTCTGATCGCTGTGGCTGATGGCGCCATCGGCCACCAGTTCGTCGAGGATCTTGCTGACCGCCGGGATGGAGAGCTCGCAGTGGCGGGCCAGGGTGGATTTGCTCGCCTCCTTGAGCTGATAGAGCAGGGCCAGCAGCACCTGCTTGTTGTGGTGGCGTACCTTCTGGTTGTTCAACCCTATGCTCATCACTTCACTAAACTCCGCTTACTGTATTGCGTGATCTTTAGGCAATTAATAGTGGTTTAACCATTCTAATCTGGTCTCACTGAAAACTTTACTAACAAATGTTGAGTGAGGCGAGATTAATGAGAGCTGATGTCAAGGTCTGGGTTGAGACCATCTCACTGCCGACCTACGAGGTGGGCGCCGAAGATCCCAACCCCATGTTTCTCGAGAAGCGGGTCTATCAGGGCTCCTCGGGGGCCGTCTATCCCTATGGGGTGATCGACACCCTCACCGGCCAGAAGCAGATGAAGCCCTATCAGGCGGTCTGGCTGGAGAATGACTTTATCAAGGTGATGCTGCTGCCGGAGTTGGGTGGCCGCATCCACCGTGCCTATGACAAGGTGATGCAGCGGGATTTCGTCTATTACAACGAGGTGATCAAACCGGCGCTGGTGGGGCTGGTGGGTCCCTGGATCTCCGGTGGTATCGAGTTCAACTGGCCGCAGCACCACAGACCTACCACCTTTATGCCGGTGGATTTCACCATCGCGGAGCGCGAGGGCGGCGCCAAGACCGTCTGGCTCGGCGAGGTGGAGCCGATGCGCGGTCTGCAGGTAATGGCAGGCTTCACCCTCTATCCCGACAAGGCGCTTATCGAGATCACCGGCAAGGTGTTCAACGGCAATGACACGCCGCGCCACTTCCTCTGGTGGTCCAACCCGGCAGTGAAAGGGGGCGATGCCCACCAGAGCGTCTTCCCGCCCGATGTGACCGCCGTCTATGACCACGGCAAGCGCGACGTCAGTGCCTTCCCCATCGCCCGCGGTACCTACTACAAGGTGGACTACTCCGCCGGGGTCGATATCTCCCGTTACCGCAATATCCCGGTGCCCACCTCCTATATGGCGGACAAGTCCGACTACGACTTCGTCGGTGCCTACTGCCATGACGAGCAGGGCGGTCTGTTGCACGTGGCGGATCACCACGTCTCGCCGGGCAAGAAGCAGTGGAGCTGGGGCAACTGTGACTTCGGTCTGGCATGGGATCGCAACCTGACCGATGACAATGGCCCCTATATCGAGCTGATGACCGGGGTCTACACCGACAATCAGCCCGACTTCACCTGGCTGGATGCGGGGGAGGAGAAGGTGTTCGTGCAGAACTTCCTGCCCTACAACACCCTCGGCACCCTGCAAAATGCCAACACCCGCGCCGCCATCAAGCTGGAGCGCAGCGATGATGGCCTGCTGTGCGGTGCCTACGCCATCGCGCCGCTGTGCCACGCCCGTTTCGAAGTGAGTGACGAGAGTGGTGTGCTGTTCACCCAGACGCTGGATCTGCAACCGGGTCAGGCCTGGCTTGAGCCGCAGGCCATCACCAGCGAGGGACGTTTGCAGGTACGCCTGCTGGATGAGCAGGGCCAGTCGATCCTGAGCTATCTCGAGCATCAGCCCGCAGGCGAGGCCTTGCCGGATCAGGCTACTGCGCCGGAGCCCGCCGTCAATCTCGACTCGGTCGACGAGCTCTACTTCATCGGCCAGCATCTTGAGCAGTATCTGCATGCCAGCCGTTCGCCCTTTGATTACTACCTGCGGGCACTGGAGCTAGACCGTGGCGACTATCGCTGCAATCTGGCGCTGGCAACGCTGGAGTACAACCGCGCCAACTATGAGCAGGCGTTGACCTACGTCAATCAGGCGCTGGTCCGTGCTCATCGCCTCAACAAGAACCCCCAGTGTGGCAAGGCGAGCTTGCTGCGCGGCCACATCGAGGAGCGTTTGGGCCAGTTCGATGCCGCTTTCGATGACTTCTACAAGGCGACCTGGAGCGGTAACTGCCGCGACAGCGGCTTCCTCGGGCTGGCTCGCATCACCATGGTGCGCCGTGACCCGCTGCAGGCGCTGCCCTTTGTCGAGAAGAGTCTTGCGGTCAACGGCACCCACTACGGCGCCGTTGCCCTCAAAGGGTTGGCGCTGCTGGAGTCCGGCCAGCGGGAGGCAGCCATCGCCTATATCGACGAGCAGCGCGTCCGTTATCCACTTCACTATCAGCTCGCCTTCTTGCGCTGGTTGGCAAGCGAGCAGCCGAGCGATCTCGAGGCGCTGCGCACCCTGTGCAATGGGCGCGGGGTGAACCTCTGTTTCCTGGCAAGCAATCTGCTGGCGCTGGGACGCCCCGAGCTGGCGCAGCAACTGCTCTCAACACTGCCGGTGGAGGAGACCCTGCCGCTGCT
Source organism: Aeromonas sp. HMWF015 (assembly GCF_963878965.1). NCBI lineage: Bacteria > Pseudomonadati > Pseudomonadota > Gammaproteobacteria > Aeromonadales > Aeromonadaceae > Aeromonas > Aeromonas sp. HMWF015. Next base: position 40,572 of record NZ_CAWNZT010000126.1, read on the forward strand.
GTTCCAGGCGGCATTGTTGCCGGAAGGTGAGGCGCAGGATGCCCTGCTGCAACGGGCCGAGCAGGCCTTTGGCCGCAAGGTGCGCTTCCCCAATACCCTTGGCGAGGTGGCGATGCTGGCGCAACTGCCCCAAAGCTGGTTTGCCAGCTATCTGCTGGGCTGTTTCCACTACAGCAAGCGCAACTATGAGCAGGCGATTGCTCTGTGGCAGCAGGTGTGCGAGCAGGCACCCGAATTTGCCCCGGCTTGGCGCAACCTTGGCATCTATCACTTCAACAAGAGCGGCGATCCGGTGGCGGCCGAGCAGTGTCTGAGTCGGGCCTTTGCCCTCAAGCCGGACGATGCGCGGCTGCTGTTCGAGCTGGATCAACTGCACAAGCGTTGCGCCATGGCCCCCGCAGATCGGCTGGCGCTGCTGGAGGCGCATCGTGAGGTCGCCCTCAAGCGCGACGATCTGACTGCCGAACTGCTCAGTCTCTATCACATCACCGGTCAGCTGGAGGCGGCGGCGGAGATCTTGCGGCTGCGCGAATTCCACCCCTGGGAGGGGGGCGAGGGCAAGGTGACCGGGCAGTACCTCATCAATCAGCAGCGCCGGGCGCTGGCGTTGATGACTCAGGGACGCCACGAGCAGGCCATTTTGTTGCTGCAACAGGCGCTGCACTACCCCCTCAATCTGGGGGAGGGGCGTCTGGTGGGGCAGACCGATAACGATATCCACTACCTGCTGGCGCTCTGCCATCTGGCCTGTGACAACCAGAGTCTGGCAGCCCAGTGCCTGCAACAGGCCTGTCTCGGTCAGGGGTCGCTGGGGGCCAGCCGCTACTACAACGATCAGCCGGTGGATTATCTCTTCTATCAGGGCATGGCGCTGGTACGTCTTGGTCGGGTTGCGGAGGCGCAGCGTCTCTTTGAAGGGATGGTCGGCTGGGCCGAGCAGGCGATGGGCGAGTCTGTCGAGGCGGACTTCTTCGCCGTCTCACTGCCGGATCTCATCGTGCTGGATGACGACCCGCAGCACAAACATCGCCAGCACTGTCTGCTGGTCAGGGCGCTCGGTCTGTTGGGGCTGGGTCAGCGGGATGGTTGTGAACAGACCTTGCGAGAGCTGCTCACCCTTAACCCGGCTCACGACAAGGGGCACCTCTTTGCCCTGATCTGCCGCGAGCTGTCACTCCACTCATAACTCTCATAACAAAAACCGGCGCCCCGCCACGGTGAGGGGCGCCACTGCACCCTACAATCGACAAGATAGAAAGGATGAGTCATGGAACGCACGAAAAATCAATTGGATACGAATGGGCTCAATATGAGCTACATCTGGATGATCTGTTTGGTGGCCGCCTGCGGTGGCCTGCTGTTTGGTTATGACTGGGTCGTGATTGGCGGGGCCAAGCCCTTCTATGAGGCCTATTTCGCCATCACGGATCCGGCCCAGTCCGGCTGGGCCATGAGCTCGGCGCTGGTGGGGTGCGTGCTGGGGGCCGCCATCTCCGGCTGGTCAGCCGACCGCTTCGGTCGCAAGAAGCCGCTGATCCTGGCCGCCATCCTCTTCACCATCTCGGCGTGGGGCACGGCTGCGGCCAGCAACTTCGATCTGTTTGTGGTTTATCGCATCATCGGCGGGATCGGCATCGGTCTGGCCTCTGCGCTCTCGCCCATGTACATCGCCGAGATCAGCCCGGCCAACAAGCGCGGCAAGTTCGTGGCCATCAACCAGCTCACCATTGTCATCGGTGTGCTGGCGGCTCAGCTGGTGAACCTGATGATCGCCGATCCGGTCGCGAGCAACGCCACTCAGGCCGATATTCTGGCGACCTGGAACGGCCAGTCCGGCTGGCGCTGGATGTTCGGTGCCGAGCTGGTACCTGCGCTGGCGTTTCTGGTGTTGATGTTCTTCGTGCCGGAGTCACCGCGCTGGTTGGCCAAAGATGGTCAGTATGAGAAAGCCTCCCGCATGCTCGGCAAGATTGGCGGGGATGCTTATGCCAAGCAGACCCTGGCCGATATCCGCCAGACTCTGGTGGGTGAGACCCACAAGGTGTCGCTGGCGGAGCTGGGCAAACCCTCGGTGCGGCCGATCCTCATCATCGGGATTGTGCTGGCGGTGTTCCAGCAGTGGTGCGGCATCAACGTCATCTTCAACTATGCGCAGGAGATCTTTGCCTCCGCCGGGTTTGACATCAACAGCACCCTCAAATCCATCGTAGCTACCGGTCTTATCAACTTGCTGTTTACCCTGATCGCGCTGCCCATGGTGGACAAGATTGGCCGCCGCAAACTGATGCTGATTGGCTCGGCGGGACTGACCATTATCTACGGCATGATGGCGGCGGCCTACGCCACAGGCGTACTGGGGCTGCCAGTGTTGCTGCTGGTATTGGCGGCCATCGCCATCTATGCCTTGACCCTGGCGCCGGTGACCTGGGTGCTGCTCTCGGAGATCTTCCCGAACCGGGTGCGCGGGCTGGCGATGTCGGCCGGAACCTTGGCGCTCTGGATCGCCTGTTTCGTGCTGACCTACACCTTCCCGCTGCTTAACGCCGGGTTGGGCGCCGCAGGCAGCTTCCTGCTCTATGGCCTTATCTGTTTCGCTGGTCTCATCTTTATCTATCGCAAGGTGCCCGAGACCAAGGGGGTGACGCTGGAGGCACTGGAAGCCCAACTGGCCCAGGGCAAGGTCGAACTGACGCCGACCAAGGCGAGCGCCTCGGCATGACGGTTTACACATTGGGCAACCCGCATCTTCGGATGCGGGTTTCAACACAAGGAGCCTGTCTGCTGGGGCTGGAGGATGAGCAGGGGCGCCCGTTGCTGCGCGACACTGACCTGGCGCAGCCATGGCATCCCGGCCAGAGCGCGCTGTTTCCCATGTTGCCGCTGGCCAACCGGGTCGCAGGCAACCGGTTCGAACTGTGGGGAGATGACTGTTCGCTGCCCGCGAGCGAGCTCGATCCCGACTTCTTTCTGCATGGGGATGGCTGGTTGCAGCGATGGCAATTAGTGGCGTTGACCGACTGCTCGGTGACTTTGCAGCTCACCAGCCAGAATGGCCCCTTTCACTATCTGGCGGAGATCGACTATCGGCTCCAGGGAGCGAACCTGGTGGTGCGGATCAGCCTGACCCATCTCGGGGAGAGCCCCTGCCTCTACGGCGCGGGTTTTCACCCCTTCTTCTGGCGCGACGAGCAGACAAAGATTCGCTTTCTGGCGAGCGGCGTCTGGCAAGAGGGAGCAGATCATCTGCCGAACGACTGGTCGAGCAGGCTGGCGCCCCACCTCGACTTTCGTCAGTGGGCTCGCCCGCAAGGGTGGCTCAACCACTGTTATGGCGGCTGGCGCGGCCAGGCCGAGCTTGACCATACTGCCCGCCAGCAGCGGCTGCTGGTTTCAAGCGAGTGTGCCTTCCTGATGCTCTACCAGCCCGATGAGGGGAGTGGCTTTGTCTGTCTGGAGCCCCAGAGTCACGCCGCCAATGCCCACCACCTGGCCGGTCACCCCGGTTTGCGGCTACTCGCCAGAGGTGATCGTATGAGTATTGGTATGACCCTGACAGTAGCGTCCGGGGACTGATAATGATCTGGCTTGTGGTATTGATGAACGCAATGAGCCACCCGTCGGGTGGCTCTTTTTATTGCGGATTATCCTGCGTGTTACCTGATCTCCGGTCAGGCTATCTCCATCTCTGGCTGTGGTGTCGAGGTGTGTTGGCTGGTCAGCTTGTCGATGCGCACCGCTGCCACCTTGAACTCGGGGATCTTGGCGTGGGGGTCGGTGGCATTGATGGTGAGCCGGTTGGCCGGGGCTTCGGCGAAGTGGAACGGGATAAAGACCACGCCCGATTGCATCCGCTTGGTGACGAAGGCGGGCAGTTCGATATGGCCGCGGCGGCTGGTGACCTTCACCCGCTCACTGTTGCTGATCCCCATCCGCTCGGCGTCCGCCACGCTCATCATCACCCGCGGGCCTGCCAGCTTGTCCAGCCCCTTGGTCTTGCGGGTCATGGTGCCGGTGTGGAACTGCTCCAGCAGGCGGCCGGTGGTGAGCACGATGGGATAGGTCTCGTCGGGCAGTTCGGCTGCATAGCGGAACGGGGTGGCGACCATCTCCCCCTTGCCACGGGTGAACTGCTTGCCGTGGAGCAGGCGAGTGCCTTCGGGCACCGCGTCGTTGCAGGGCCACTGTAGCCCTTGTACACCCACCTTATCCCACTGGATGCCGGCGTATTGCGGGGTGACTTGGCAGATCTCGGCGGTGATCTCCTGGGCGTTCTGATAGCGCCAGTCGCCCCCCATGGCGTTGGCGATCTGCTGGATGATCCACCAGTCCTCCCGCGCGTCGCCCGGTGCCTTGAGGGCGGGGGAGATGCGCTGAACTCGCCGCTCGGTGTTGGTGAAGTGGCCGCTCTTCTCGGCAAAGGAGCAGGAGGGGAGCACCACATCGGCGAGCTGTGCGGTTTCCGAGAGGAAGATATCCTGCACCACCAGAAACTCCAACTGCTTGAGCCCCTCGATGACGTGGTGCTGATCCGGATCGCTCAGCACCGGGTTTTCCCCCATCACATAGAGCCCCTTGATGCTGCCCGCACAGGCGGCATCGATGGTCTCGGTAAGGGTGAGGCCGGGCGTGCGCGGTAAGTCCGGTTGCTGCCAGGCGGTGGCGAAGCGGGCATGTACCTCTGGGTCGGCCACCTTCTGATAGCCGGGCAGGCAGTTGGGCAGCGCCCCCATGTCACAGGCACCCTGCACGTTGGATTGGCCCCGCAGCGGGTTGATGCCGCCCCCTTCGATGCCGATGTTGCCGCACAGCAGTTGCAGGTTGGCGATGGCCCGCACGTTGTCGTGGCCGGTAGTGTGCTGGGTGATCCCCATGGAGTAGTAGATGGCGGTGCGTTCGGCGGTGCCGATAAGGCGCGCGAGCTCGATCACCTGCTCGGCCGGTACGCCGGTGACGAGGGCCACCTTGTCCGGTGCATAGTCCGGGGAGAGCACCTCTGCTTGCAGCGCCTCGAACCCTTCCACTCGTGCGGCGATGTAGGCCTTGTCGTGCTGGATGATCTGCTGCATCAGGCCGTTGAGCAGCATCACGTCGGTGCCGGGGCGGTGGGCCAGATAGAGGCTGGCATGGTCGGCCATCTCGATCCGCTTGGGATCGGCCACTACCAGCCGCGCCTTGCCCGTGGTGACTGCCCGCTTGATATGGGAGCCGATGATGGGGTGGGCCGCCGAGGTGTCGGAGCCGATGATGAAGATGAGATCCGAGTGATCAATGCTCGGGATGTCATTGGTCATGGCGCCGCTGCCGAGCGATGCCTCCAGCCCGGTGACGGTGGAGGCGTGGCAGAGCCGCGCGCAGTGATCCACGTTGTTGGTGCCAAGCTCCCGGCGCATGAACTTCTGGAACAGGTAATTCTCTTCGTTGGTGGTTTTGGCCGAAGAGAAACCCGCCAGTGCATCGCTGCCATAGCGTTGGCGCAGGGCGGTGAAGCGCTCGGCCACCAGGGCGATGGCCTCCTGCCAGCTGGCGGGCACCAGCTCGCCATTTTTACGGACAAGCGGGGTAGTGAGGCGCTCCTCGCTCTGAATAAAGTCAAAGCCGAAGCGCCCCTTGACGCAGAGCAGCCCCTGATTGACCGGCGAGTTGCGATTCCCCTCCACATAGCGGATGCGGTTGTGCGCCGCATCGACGTAGAGGGTGACGCCGCAGCCGACCCCGCAGTAGGTGCAGATGGTATTGACCGGCGTGAGCAGCTCGGTGCGCCCCTGCGACTTGTCGCGGGCATCCACCAGGGCCCCGGTGGGGCAGACCTGTACGCAGGCGCCGCACTGCACGCAGTGGGAGTCACCCATCGAGAGCCCCGTGTCGAACTGCGGGCGGTTCGAGAGGGTGCCATCGCTGTTCTTGGCAAAGCACAGCACACCCTGCACCGCCTGTTCGCCACAGGTCTGCACGCACTGGCCGCAGCCAATGCAGCGGTTGGCATCGAACACGATAAATTCGCTGCTGTTATCCACTGCAAACTTCTGGCATTGACTGGTATCGAGAGCGCTCTGCTCGACCTTGTATTGGGTGGCATAGTCGCGCAGCGCGCAATTGGTGTTGGCCTGACAGCCGCACTCGAGGCAGCGGCTGGCTTCGCTGCGGGCATCGACATCACTCAGACCTCGCTCCACCTCGGCAAAGCTTCCCTCCCGTTCGTCATCCGCCAGATGAGGCATGATGGTGCGGGCGACTCTTTTCAGGTGGGCAAACTGGGCGGGATCGACCTGCTTGAGTGTGGGAGCCTTGCAGGCGTTGAAAGGAGGAACCGTATTGATCATGTCACCGTGGAGGAACTGATCGATGGCCAGCGCCGCCTTGCGGCCATCGGCAACCGCTTCGATGGCGGTGGCGGGCCCGCGGCGCAGATCGCCGATGGCGAACAGGTTGCCGTGGCCGCTGTGCATGGTCTCGGGGTGGGACTCCAGCGTCTGCCAGCGGGTGAAGGGGAGGGTGAGGGGCTCCCCTTCCATAAAGCTGAGATCCGGTTGCTGCGACACCGCCGCAATCACGGTATCAAACTCTTCAATGAGGTACTCGCCGGTGGGCTCCGGGCGGCGACGGCCGGAGGCGTCCGACTCGCCGAGGGCCATCTTCTCGAGGCGCACCTGACAGACGCGACCACGACTGTCCGGCAGATTCTCTACCGGATTGGTCAGCATCATGAAGCGAACCCCTTCGTGCTCCGCCTCGTCAATCTCGTAGGCTTCAGCGGGCATCTCGGCGCGGGTGCGGCGATAGATAAGGGTGGTGTCAGCCCCCAGCCTGACCGCCGTGCGGGCGCAATCGATAGCGGTATTACCACCCCCGATCACCGCAACCTTCTTGCCGGTGGTGAGCCGCTTGGCCAGCATCCGATCCTTGAGGTAATCGACCCCGAGATAACAACCTGCCAGGGTGCTGCCCGGGTAATCCATCGGTACCGCCTTGGAAGCACCGACCGCCAGACAGACCGCATCATAGTCGCGGCACAGCGCCGAGAGGGTGAGCTGGTGGCCCAGTCGCTGCCTGGTGTGGATCCGCATGCCGCTTTGGCACATCAGGTCGATCTCCTGATCGAGGATCGCCTTGGGCAGCCGGTATTCGGGGATGCCGTAGCGCAGCCAGCCACCCGCTTCGGGCATCGCCTCGAACAGATCGACCTCGAACCCCTCGTAACCCAGATAGTAACCGCAGGTGAGGCCGCCCGGGCCGCTGCCGATAATGGCAACTCGCTTGCCCTTGGCGGGCTTCTTTGCCGGTTGATAGGGGGCAACCTCTGCCAGATCGAGATCCGCGGCGTGACGCTTGAGCTGGCGAATGGCGAGCGGCTCATCTACTAAGGCGCGGCGGCACTCTGCCTCACAAAAAGCGGGGCAGACCCGGCCGATGGAGAGGGGCATCGGCAGGGTCTGTTTGATGACGGCCATTGCCGCCTGGTGATCCCCCATGGCGATGTGATGCAGATAGGATTGAATGTCCACCCCGGCCGGACAGGCGCGCTGGCAGGGGGCTTCGCAATCAGCGTAGTGATCTGCGAGGATGCGGCCGAGCGCCAGCTGGCGGTGTGCGCGCAGGGCATCGCTTTGCGTCGTGATCACCATCCCTGCCTCGGGGTGCGTTTCGCAGGCGCGGCGGATGCCGAGACCGGCAATCTCGACCACGCAGAGATCGCACGGCGTCTTGGGGGCGCTGGTGTTGTCACCGCACAGGGAGGGGATGTCGATCTGGTGCTGTTTGGCTATCTGGAGCAGGGTTCTGGTCGGGTCAACCGTCAACTGAGCCCCATCGAGGGTGATGGTGATCATGGCGTCATAACTCGCTTTCAAGGCGCAGAAAATGCTGCATCTGGCGGAGCCAGCAGGGGAAGCGACAGGGAGGCCGCTTGCTATACGCTCACCATAACAAAGATTATTTACAACTTTATTTGATTTTAGACAGCTTATTGTTCAAAAGAGAAAACGATTTCAGGTTGTCTTGTCTACCTCATCGGCTCGGCGCATCGTTGAGGATTATTCCTTTTACAGCAGTAAATTCATTGTCTTATTGTCAGTTTATGCGTCTGGTAGAAGAGAGGCTGCTCTCGCTCGCGGTAGGTGTTATCCGTCAGTAGCACCATTTGTGATGCAACTTATTTTGCATCAATGGTGACTCAAGGCATGCGGCGCATACAGAGCAAAGGGGGTGGGTGGC
>NZ_CAWNZT010000127.1:0-5072 GCF_963878965.1 Aeromonas sp. HMWF015
CGGAAATATCCTTGGCACGGTTGGCAATCTTGTCTTGCTGGGTCAACAGCTCCAGCAGGTCGGTACGTGCAACCGGCAGGAACAGGCCGCGAGGCAGTTTCAGACGGATTTCACGCTTGAGGGTATCTGCCTCTTTTTCCAGCTGGGCGATCTGCTGCCGGATCTTCTCGGCATCTTCCCAACGGTCTTCGGCAACGGCGTCAAAGAAAGGAACCAACTGCTGGGAGCACTGGTGAACCTTGACGATATGCTTCTGCAGCGGCTTGATGGGGGACTTGGCAAAAAGCCCCAAAATAGTATTTACTGGCATGGCCAAACCTGTGTCGGTGAAAAAACACTCGATACGATTTTATGAGGCGCGCATGGTAACCGAACTGCGCCCTCAATTAAACCGCGAATTAATCTAGTCGTCTCGCGGGCATTATATCCCCGCGACCCGAATCCTGCCCCCCAAAGTTGCCTGCCAGCCCGGAATGACTATGCAAACTGAGATCGAGATAAAGTTTTTTGTCGCCAGCGACATTCAACCCGAGTTATCCAACCTGCTGAATTCTCTTGAGATTAAAGAATCATCACAACAGCAGCTCGGCAACGTCTATTTCGATACGCCGACCTTGGCTCTGCGCCAGCTGGAGATGGGGCTGCGTATTCGCCGCTGCGATGACTTCGCCGAGCAGACCATCAAATGCCGTGGCCAGGTGGTGGGCGGCCTGCATGCCAGACCCGAGTACAACGCTCCCGTGAGCGGCGATCTGCCGACCCTCTCGGCCTTTCCCGATGAGATTTGGCCGACTCTGACCGAGCGCGACCACATTCAGCAGCAGCTGGTCGCTCAGTTTCGTACCGACTTCCTGCGCCGCCATTGGCTGATCGCCTTCGAGGGGGCCGAGATTGAGCTGGCCTGGGATCAGGGAGAGATCGTCGGCAGTCAGGGCAGCACCACCATCAACGAGCTGGAACTGGAGCTCAAATCAGGCGCTACCGCGGCGCTATTTGCACTGGCCCAACGCCTCGCCAGGATCGGCGGGCTGCGCCTTGGCGCCCAATCCAAGGCCCAGCGCGGCTATCGACTGGCTGGTCTTGGCAAACCGCTGGCCCTGCAGGCGCTGGTCGAACATGAAGGTATGGATGGCATAACGGGGGTAAGCGAGGGGCTGCGTCACTGGCAGCATCACGAGCAGCTCTGGCTGGAGCATCCGCAGGATAAAGGCGTTCAACAGCAGGCACTCACAGCCCTGTGCCAGGGGATCGATCTGGTCGCCCGCAGTGCGGCCGCGCTGCCACAATCCGCACCTTGGCTGCCAGCATTGACCAACCTGCAAGCCCATCTGCAAGCCCAGTCGGGCGAGCAAAACGAGTGGCCTGCCGAGCTGGCCGATCTCTTCCTCTATCCGACGTATGTCGAGTTGCAACTGGCCATCGCTGCATGGCTGCATCACGCAGCCTGAGTAGGGCGATGTCGTAAATACAAAGGCCAGAAACAAAAGCCGAAAACAAAACGGGTGAGCCTTGGCTCACCCGTTTTGCATTACAGCAGGTTGAGCTGCTGCATGGCGCTGCGAATGCGCTCGCGAGTCGCCTCCGACAGCGGCATCACCGGCAGGCGACACTCCTCGCTGCAGAAACCGAGCAGGGAAGCGGCATATTTGGCACCGGCCGGGCTCGGCTCGGCAAACATCGCCTGATGGAGCGGAATGAGCTTGTCTTGCAGCTCACGCGCTTCTTGCCACTTGCCCGCCAGCGTGAGGTTCTGCACCTCGGCTACCAGCTTGGGGGCCACGTTGGCAGTCACCGAGATACAGCCCTGACCACCGCCGATGTTATAGGCCACAGCCGTGGCATCTTCACCGGAGAGCCAGGCGAAGGGCTTTTTGATCAGCTGGCGCTCGGTCCAGGGGCGGGCCAGATCGCCGGTGGCATCTTTCACCCCGGCAATGCGCGGCAGCTCGGCCAGACGGGCCAGGGTCACCGGTTGCACGTCGACGATGGCGCGCGGCGGAATGTTGTAGACGATGATCGGCTTGGCGGTGGCGTCGTGTACCGCCTTGAAGTGGTGGTAGAGCCCCTCCTGATTGGGGCGGTTGTAGTAACCGGCCACATGCAGGGTGGCATCTGCACCGACCCGCTCGGCATGGAGGGTGTACTCGATGGCTTCGACCGGATTGTTGGAACCGGCCCCGGCAATCACCGGAATACGACCTGCGACCTGCTTGACCACCAGCTCCACCACCCGGCAGTGCTCGTCATGGGTCAGGGTCGGGCTTTCCCCCGTGGTGCCCACCGGCACAATGCCGTGAGTGCCCTGTTCGATATGCCACTCCACCAGACGCAGCAGCGCCTCTTCATCCAGCTTTCCCTGTCGAAACGGGGTAATCAACGCAACGATTGAACCTTGAAACATGGGATCTCCTTCTCCTAAATGACGCGCATATGGCAATAAAAAACCCCGGTACGATGTGCGCAACCGGGGTTTGAAGCTTCTCAGGGATGAGAGGTTACGCGCGAACGTCGGCAGGCCCGAATTTCAGGCTTTTTTTGTGCTTTCGTTTCAACCCGTTGAACCGCATTTCGTCATCTCTGGTCAAAAAATGGTGTCTGGGCATATTTCGGGAACACGGCATAAATGTCAAGGCGAAAGGGGCTATGTATAATGGCCGCCCAAAATTGCGTGGAGAGACCCGATGAGCAGCCCTATCAGTGCCGTCAGCCAGATGCTGGAACGAAACCAAGCCCTCTTTGTCGGCAAGCGGCTACTTGTCTGCGGTGCGCTGGAGGATGACTACCCCCGCCAGCTGGCGAGCCTGGCCCAGACCCTGACCGTCTTTACCACCGATTACTGCTACTACCGCAGCCAGCAGGCCGCCCTAGGCGAGGCTATCCTGTTCGACCACCAGCTAGGTGGCGCCCCCCGCTTCGATGCCCTGTTGCTGCTGATGCCCAAGGCCAAGGCCGAGGCACAATATCTGCTGGCCATGATGACCCCCTTGCTGGAAGCGGGTGCCGACCTGTTCCTGGCCGGTGAAAACCGCGGCGGCATCAATGGCGCCGACAAGCTGCTGGCCCCCTATGGCGAAAAGCCGATCAAACGCGATTCGGCGCGCCGCTGCTCTCTCTATCACGGTGAGCTGAGCCAACCGGTTGAACCTTTCAATCTGGATAGCTGGTTTGGCCGCTATCAGTGCAAGGCGGGTGATACCGAGCTGACCGTGCTGGCGCTGCCCGGCGTCTTCAGCGCCGCCGAGCTGGATCTCGGCACCCAGATGCTGCTGGCTGCCGTGCCACCGATGACGGGCGAATTGCTCGATTTCGGCTGCGGCGCCGGGGTAATTGGGTCCGTGCTGGCCAAGCGCAATCCGGATCTGCAGGTCAACATGGTGGATATCAGCGCGCTGGCGCTCGAATCGAGCCGCCGCACCCTGGCGATCAACGGTCTGCAGGGCAAGGTCACCGCTTCCGATGTCTATTCGGATGTCTCCACCCGTTTCCAGCACATCGTCTCCAACCCGCCATTCCATGCGGGTCTCAAAACCTTCTATGCGGCAACCGAGCAGTTCCTGGCCAAGGCGCCGGAATTTTTGCTGCCAAATGGTTCGCTGACCATTGTTGCCAACGCCTTCTTGCGCTACCAGCCTATACTGGAGACACACTTCAAACGGACTGAAGTGATCAGCAGTGATGCCAAATTCAAGGTCTATCTGAGCAAAGTGTAAATAAGTGTAAGCAGCACAATAAAACCGCTAGAGAGCGCCATCCGGTATCTGATAAGGTACTAAGAGCACTATAAAAACCACCCCTTTAGGGGTGTTTTTATACCGAACATTGAAAACCTTTTCATATTGTTCATTCAGGGAGAGAAATACGATGGCAGGCATTTTGACCATGATCCTGGCTGGTGGCGAAGGTACTCGCCTGCAGCCTCTGACCACCACCCGCAGCAAGCCTTCCGTCCCCTTCGGTGGCAGCTACCGGCTAATCGACTTTGTCCTCAACAACTTCGTCAACGCCGACTTTCTGCGCATCTATGTACTGACCCAATTCAAATCCCAGTCTCTCTATCTGCACATGAAGAAGGGTTGGAACATTGTCGGCATCACCGACCGCTTTATCGACCCTATCCCGGCCCAGATGCGGATGGGCAAACGCTGGTATGACGGCACCGCCGATGCCATCTACCAGAACCTCGGCTTTATCGAGCGAGCCGAACCGGATCACGTCTGCATCTTCGGCTCCGACCACATCTACAAGATGGATGTGAGCCAGATGGTCACTTTCCACAAGCAGAAAAATGCCGCCATGACAGTGGCCGCTTTGCGCATGCCGATTGCAGAGGCGAGCTCATTCGGGGTGATCGAAGTGGATACCGAAGGACGGATGATCGGTTTTCAGGAAAAGCCGAAGCAGCCCAAACACATCCCCGGCGATCCGACCCAGGCGCTGGTCTCCATGGGCAACTACATCTTCGAAACCGAAGCGCTCTGCCGCGAGCTGAAGCGGGATGCCGCCGAGGAGAACTCCAGCCACGACTTTGGCAAGGATGTGATCCCGAGCCTCTACCCGCGCGCCCCTGTCTATGTCTACGACTACAGCACCAACGTCATCCCCGGTGAAAAACCAAACGTCTATTGGCGGGATGTGGGCACTCTGGACTCCTACTGGCAAGCGCACATGGATTTGGTGGCCGACAATCCCCTCTTCTCCCTCTATAACCGCAAGTGGCCCCTGCACACCCACTATCCGGCGCTGCCACCCGCCACCTTCATCGACAGCGACGAGTGCAAGGTGAAGATTGCCAACTCCCTCATCTCCGCTGGCTGCTTCATTCAGGGCAGCCAGATCCAGCGATCCATCCTCGGTTTCCGCTGCAATATCGGCGCTTGCAGCCATATCAGTGAATCCGTGCTGCTGGGGGATGTGAAGATTGGTGAAGGCTGCTCTATCCGGCGCGCGATCATAGATAAAAACGTTGAAATTGCACCCGGCACCGTTATCGGTGAAAATCTGGACCACGATAGAGAACGATTTACCGTATCCGAAGGCGGTATCGTAGTGGTACCTAAGGGAGCAAGAGTTGG
>NZ_CAWNZT010000128.1:0-2013 GCF_963878965.1 Aeromonas sp. HMWF015
GAGTTGCGTTGATAAGCATTCTTTTCATTGAGTTCTCATTATTGTGTCATTTTGATTTCCTCCATCTGGGTCCTGCCAGCGCCGGCCTCGGGTCTTCAGCATACTGGGGCAACCTCCCGGTTGGGGTATGCATGAGGCGCAAACTAAGGGCGTTCTGGTCATCACTTCTCGAGAAGGAATGAATAAGGATGCCGAAATGGAGACAAATAAACGGTGATGTTTGTGTTCTCCATGCGTTGTACCTCGCACCCGGGAACCGTCATGTTCTTGTATACACGGTGTTTCGGGATTGGGTGGCATACTTTTTGGCCACTTAGTACAAGGCTTGAACACAATGACAAAACCTTGTTTATTATCCCATTTAAACCTCTTTTATAGCAAGGCGCCATTTTTCAACAAACCATGCAGCCAAGGGGCGCTGGCAGTGTTAAAATCTGCGCCATGACACAGATACAACAACAAGTGCAGCTGCTCACCATCGAAGCTGAGCATGACGGGCAGCGCATCGACAATTTTCTCAAGACTCAGCTAAAGGGCGTCCCCAAGAGCCTGATCTATCGCATCCTTCGCAAAGGCGAAGTGCGAGTAAACAAAAAGCGCATCAAACCGGAGTACAAACTCTGCGCAGGTGACGAGGTGCGGGTGCCCCCCGTGCGCGTTGCCGAGAAGAATGAGCTGCCTTCAGCTAACCTCGGGGTTATCCAGCGTCTGGAGAGCCAGATCCTGTTCGAAGACGATGCCATGATCGTGCTGAACAAGCCCTCCGGCATGGCCGTACACGGTGGCAGCGGCCTGAGCTTTGGTGTGATTGAAGGGCTGCGCGCACTGCGTCCGGAAGCCCGCTTCCTCGAACTGGTTCATCGACTGGATCGTGACACCTCTGGGGTATTGCTGGTTGCCAAAAAACGCAGCGCCCTGCGCAGCCTGCATGAACAGTTGCGGGTCAAGACCATGCGCAAGCAGTATCTGGCACTGGTACGCGGCAAGTGGCAAGCTCACGTCAAGGTGGTCAATGCGCCGCTGCGCAAAAACGATTTGCAGTCAGGCGAACGGGTTGTGCGGGTCAGTGCCGATGGCAAGCCCTCCGAAACCCGGTTCCGCATCGTGCGTCAATTTGCAGAAGCGACTCTGGTCGAGTGCAGCCCCATTACTGGTCGTACCCACCAGATCCGCGTGCACACCCTGCATGCCGGTCACCCGATCGCCTGTGACGATAAGTACGGTGAAGCGGCGTTTGACGAGAAAATGCGCAGCCAAGGTCTGAAACGGCTCTTTTTGCATGCCTGGAAGCTCAGCTTCACCCATCCGGCCGATGGTCGCGAAATGCAGGTAGAAGCGCCGCTGGCACCTGAGCTCGACAACTTCCTCAACGGCTTGCCACGCTGATGCAGGATATCCGGCTCGCCATTTTCGATTGGGACGGCACCCTGATGGATTCGGTAGGCCGGATTGTTGCCTGTGTGCAAGGGGCCGCCAGAGATTGTGAGCTGGCGGTACCTGCACCAGCCCAGATCCGGCAGATCATCGGATTGAGCCTCGATGTCGCCATGTCCCGCCTGTTCCCTTTGCGTAGCGACAGTGGCACCGCCATTGATGAGCGCCAGATTGCCATGCTCATCGATCGCTATCGTCATCACTATCTGCACGACACCACCCCCAGCCCGCTGTTTTCTGGGGCAGGGGAGCTGCTGCATGACTGGCAGTCACGGGGGCTGCAACTGGCCGTCGCTACCGGCAAATCGCGCCGTGGGCTGGATCGGGTATTGGATGAGACCGGGCTGCACCCGTTGTTTGTGACCAGTCGTGGGGCCGATGAGGCTCGCTCCAAGCCTGATCCGCTGATGCTTGAGCAGATCCTGGACGAGCTGGGGCTGTCACCCCGGCAGGCCGTCATGATCGGCGACTCTGTTCACGATATGGCGATGGCCGAGGCAATTGCCATGCCGCGCATTGGCGTTACTTGGGGTGTAGATAGTCGGGATGCCCTCAGTCGTCACGGACCTGTGGCGGTGG
>NZ_CAWNZT010000129.1:0-1031 GCF_963878965.1 Aeromonas sp. HMWF015
TTGGTTGGTTGGTTGGTTGGTTGGTTGGTTGGTTGGTTGGTTGGTTGGTTGGTTGGGAAGTTAGGGGCTGCACTAGCGCAATCGGCAGGGAGATGATGGCGGTGATTAGTGGCAAGTGGCAGATAAAAAAAGCCCGCGCAGTGCGCGGGCTTGTTATCTCAGGACCGGTTATCAGGCCTTGGATTTCTTCTTGCCTTCAACCTTGGCTTCAACCGGGGCAGCAGTTACCGGAGCGGCTTCGGTGAATGGACGACCGTAGTAGGAGTCCAGCAGAACCTGCTTCAGCTCGCTGATCAGCGGGTAGCGCGGGTTGGCACCGGTGCACTGGTCATCGAAAGCTTCGATAGCCAGCTGGTCAACCTTGGCCAGGAAGTCAGCTTCAGTCACACCAGCTTCGCGGATAGAGGCTGGGATACCCAGGGTAGCCTTCAGCTCGTCCAGCCAGGTCAGCAGCTTCTCGATCTTGGCTGCAGTGCGGTCACCGGCAGCAGTCAGACCCAGGTGGTCAGCGACTTCGGCGTAACGACGACGAGCCTGCGGACGGTCGTACTGGGAGAACGCAGTCTGCTTGGTCGGGTTGTCGTTCGCGTTGTAGCGGATGACGTTGCTGATCAGCAGGGCGTTAGCCAGACCGTGCGGAATGTGGAACTCGGCACCCAGTTTGTGAGCCATGGAGTGGCACACACCCAGGAAGGCGTTGGCGAACGCGATACCGGCGATGGTGGCAGCATTGTGCACCTTCTCACGAGCGATCGGGTCGTTGGCACCGTTCTGGTAGCTGGACGGCAGGTACTCTTTCAGCATTTTCAGGGCTTGCAGCGCCTGACCGTCGGAGTACTCGTTAGCCAGTACGGAAACATAGGCTTCCATGGCGTGAGTCACGGCATCGATACCACCGAAGGCACACAGGGACTTCGGCATACCCATGACCAGGTTGGCATCAACGATGGCCATGTTCGGGGTCAGCTCGTAGTCAGCCAGCGGATATTTCTGACCAGACACTTCATCGGTTACTACTGCAAACGGAGTGA
>NZ_CAWNZT010000130.1:0-1872 GCF_963878965.1 Aeromonas sp. HMWF015
TCTTTCCGTCTAGCCGCGGGTACACCGCATCTTCACGGCGAATTCGATTTCACTGAGTCTCGGGTGGAGACAGCATGGCCATGGTTACACCATTCGTGCAGGTCGGAACTTACCCGACAAGGAATTTCGCTACCTTAGGACCGTTATAGTTACGGCCGCCGTTTACCGGGGCTTCGATCAAGAGCTTCGCTTGCGCTAACCCCATCAATTAACCTTCCGGCACCGGGCAGGTGTCACACCCTATACGTCCACTTTCGTGTTTGCAGAGTGCTGTGTTTTTGATAAACAGTCCCAGCCATCTGGTCACTGCGACTCCCAACTGCTCCATCCGCAAGGGACTTCACTGTCAAGAGCGAACCTTCTCCCGAAGTTACGGTTCTATTTTGCCTAGTTCCTTCACCCGAGTTCTCTCAAGCGCCTTGGTATTCTCTACCCGACCACCTGTGTCGGTTTGGGGTACGATGACTTGTAATCTGAAGCTTAGAGGCTTTTCCTGGAAGCAGGGCATCAATGGCTTCCACACCGTAGTGTGTTCGTCTCGTGTCTCAGTGTTGTGTCTCCGGATTTGCCTAGAAACACCACCTACGCACTTTCACCAGGACAACCGTCGCCTGGCCCACCTAGCCTTCTCCGTCCCCCCATCGCAATTACAAGTCGTGCAGGAATATTAACCTGCTTCCCATCGACTACGCCTTTCGGCCTCGCCTTAGGGGTCGACTCACCCTGCCCCGATTAACGTTGGACAGGAACCCTTGGTCTTCCGGCGAGGAGGCTTTTCACCCCCTTTATCGTTACTTACGTCAGCATTCGCACTTCTGATATCTCCAGCATACCTCTCGATACACCTTCGCAGACTTACAGAACGCTCCCCTACCACTCACACATAAGTGTGAATCCGCGGCTTCGGTGCCTGGTTTGAGCCCCGTTACATCTTCCGCGCAGGCCGACTCGACTAGTGAGCTATTACGCTTTCTTTAAATGATGGCTGCTTCTAAGCCAACATCCTAGCTGTCTGAGCCTTCCCACATCGTTTCCCACTTAACCAGAACTTTGGGACCTTAGCCGGCGGTCTGGGTTGTTTCCCTCTTCACGACGGACGTTAGCACCCGCCGTGTGTCTCCCGGATATTACTTACTGGTATTCGGAGTTTGCATGGGGTTGGTAAGTCGGGATGACCCCCTAGCCCAAACAGTGCTCTACCCCCAGTAGTATTCGTCCGAGGCGCTACCTAAATAGCTTTCGGGGAGAACCAGCTATCTCCGAGTTTGATTGGCCTTTCACCCCCAGCCACAGGTCATCCCCTAACTTTGCAACGTTAGTGGGTTCGGTCCTCCAGTTGATGTTACTCAACCTTCAACCTGCCCATGGCTAGATCACCCGGTTTCGGGTCTACACCTTGCAACTAGACGCCCAGTTAAGACTCGGTTTCCCTACGGCTCCCCTATACGGTTAACCTCGCTACAAAATGTAAGTCGCTGACCCATTATACAAAAGGTACGCAGTCACCCCGAAGGGCTCCCACTGCTTGTACGTACACGGTTTCAGGTTCTATTTCACTCCCCTCACAGGGGTTCTTTTCGCCTTTCCCTCACGGTACTGGTTCACTATCGGTCAGTCAGGAGTATTTAGCCTTGGAGGATGGTCCCCCCATATTCAGACAGGATGTCACGTGTCCCGCCCTACTCGATTTCACATCAAGGTTGTTTTCGTGTACGGGGCTATCACCCTGTATCGCCGGCCTTTCCAGGACCGTTCCACTAACTTCCAAGATGCTTAAGGGCTAATCCCCGTTCGCTCGCCGCTACTGAGGGAATCTCGGTTGATTTCTTTTCCTCGGGGTACTTAGATGTTTCAGTTCTCCCGGTTCGCCTC
>NZ_CAWNZT010000131.1:0-272 GCF_963878965.1 Aeromonas sp. HMWF015
TTTGCACCGCCAGTTTGGCTTTGTGATCGAGCTGGTTGACAAAAAACAGGCCGGAAAGGGCGGCAATCATGCCCGCCATGGTCGGTACCGTTGCCTTGGAGATCCCCGATGCCATCGCTCGCGGCGAACCGGTGCCGGTGATGGCCAGGGTGTCAAACACCTGCACCATCCCCACCACGGTGCCGAGCAGCCCCATCAGTGGACAGAGAGCGATCAGCACCTTGATGACCGGCATCCCCTTGTCCACCGCCATGGCGACCCGTGAGACCAGC
>NZ_CAWNZT010000131.1:282-1241 GCF_963878965.1 Aeromonas sp. HMWF015
GCCAGCGGAATAGCGCCGTTGTTGCCACCGATCCCGCCACCACCACCGCCGGTGCTGTAGGCACCGAGGGCATTGCCACCACCGATATTGACCGGAATGTCGAGCTTGGGCATATCCATGGGAGAGCTCTCCATCTGCGGCCGATCCGTGCTGGCCACCTCCATCTCGGGAGGGGGGGGCGGACGGTTCGGCGGCGGCGGTTTGGGCAGCTCCCGTTGCTTCTCTTGCAGGGTCTCCTGGGGCTTGATGCGAATGAAATCGGTCATGGCGACGTCATCTTTCTCCACCAGCTCCCGGTGATCCGGTGTGATCAGCTTGTTCATTCCCAAAAACAGAAAGAACACCACCACACAGGAGACCACCAACGATATCAGGTATCTCATAGGTCTCTCTCCAGCATCAGCTGCTCTTGCTGGCAGCGATGGAGATGTTCTGGACACCGGCCATGCGGATCTGATCCATGACCTGCACCACCAGACCGGAACGGGATTCGGTATCGGCCTGGATCACCACGGCGCTCTCCGGGTTCTCGGCACGCAGCCGCTCGATGTTGGCACGTACAGCCCCCACTTCCACAATGCGCTTGTCGACCCAGACCTGACCGTTTTCGCGTACCGCGACCATGATATTGCCCTTCTTCACCGTCTCGGCCGTGCTGGCACTGGGACGGTTGATCTCGACACCGGACTCCTTGACGAAGGAGGTGGTGACGATGAAGAAGATCAGCATGATGAACACTATGTCCAGCATGGGGGTCAAATCGATAGCCGCCTCGTCAGCACCGCTGTCGCTGTAACGTTTTCTCATAGCAGAAACTCCTTGCTTGTTCTGTGCCCCCGGCAGGCCATGCCTCACCGGGGGTATGCATCCTGCATCAACCGTGTTTCAGGTTGTCTTCCAGCTTTTGCACCGCCAGTTTGGCTTTGTGATCGAGCTGGTTGACAAAAAACAGGCCGGAA
>NZ_CAWNZT010000131.1:1251-13893 GCF_963878965.1 Aeromonas sp. HMWF015
CTTGGGATAGACAGCCATGAAGTAGATCCAGCGCTCCAGCAACAGGGCCCACATCATCAGGGTCAGGAAAAACAGGGCGACCAGTACATCGCCCCCCAATCCCAAAAACCGGCGGACCGACTCGACTTCTTCAATCAACCAGAACCACATGGGTGACTCCTTACGCTGCGGCTTTGGAGGCGTGCAGACGTTCCTGATAACGGGCGACGAAACCGGCGCTCTGCTCTTCCAGCACCTGGATCAGACGACGGCTCTGGGTTTGCACAATGGTGTAGAGGAACAGCATGGGCACCGCGACGACCAGACCCTGCATGGTGGTCACCAGCGCCTCGGAGATACCGCCCGCCATCAGCTTGGGATCGCCAGTACCGAACAATGTGATGGCCTGGAAGGTGGCGATCATCCCCACTACGGTACCGAGCAGGCCCAGCAGCGGTGCGACGGAGGCGATCAGCTTGATGATGCTGATACCCTTCTCGAACTTGGGCACGTTGCGCAGGATGATCTCGTCGAGCTTGGACTCCAGATCCTCGATGTTGTCACCGCGATGGCTCTGGTAGGCCCCCAGCATGTCACCAATGGGGTTGCCCTTGATGATCTGATCGGATTTCAGCTGCTTGCGCATGGACGAGCCGATCAGCGACAGCCGGATACCGCAGAAGATGGCCAGCAGGGTACCGAGCACGCCGAGCACCATGATGACGTAACCCACTTCACCACCCTGATCGATCCGCTCCTTGAGAGTCGGTGACTGCACCAGCAGGGAGAGGATCACGCCGCGAGACGGGTCGATAAAGATGGGTTTGACCCCGTCACCGCCCTGTTCAAACTCGGCGATCGGTTCCAGCACGCCCTTGTCAGGTTGACGGGAGAGCTGCTCGAATTTGCCGGTCTCCGGCACGAAGGTGAGGTACTTGCCTTCGGACACCGTGTTGAACTCACCGATCTGGGTGACGGTCTTCTCGGCCTGGTTGCCCTCGCCATAGACCACGGTCGCCGGGATCTGGCTGACCTTGCCACCGTCCACCATGCGGCTGAGGGTGGTGGTCCAGAACGCTTCCAGATCATCGCTGGAGGGGAGCTCTTTACTCTCGGCCAGACGGGTCAGCAGGGCGGATTGCTCCGGATGCTCGACCCGACGAGCGGAGGCGTTGAAGATCCCCTTGAACTCACCGGCGAACTGACGCAGCACACCAAACATCTCGCCCATGTTGCCGGAACGCTGGCGCAGGGTTTCGGTCAGTTCGGTCAGCTGCTTGTCGTTGGCATCAAAGGTCGCCTTGAGCTGCTCGCCCTTGGCGGTTTCGGCTGCCAGCTCGGCCTTGGCCTTGGCCAGCAGCGCCCCCTGCTCGTTCTTGTCAGCCAGGAAGCGGGCTTCCCGCTCCTTGTTGAGTTGGGATTCGCTCAGGCTGGAGGCCTTGACCTGATTCAGCAGCGCATTGAGATCCACCGGTTTTTCGGCGGCGGTCACCGGCAGGGTGACCAGGGTTGCTCCCGCAATCAGGGAGGCAATAGCAAGTTTGATTCCTTTCATGATGCTTTCTCCGCAGTTTGAACCGGCAGCTTGATCAGCGCGGGAGGCGCCTGCTTCTTGGCGATGCGAAGGCCCTGTTCAACCGCACTGCGATACTCCTGGGGCAACTCTTCCCACTGACGGGTCTTCTTGTTCCACATGCCGGTCTCATTGCCATCCGGGGACTGGTAAAGCAACGCGATGCGGCCAACGCGCAGGAACTCGTAGGTCTTCTCGCTGCCATCCTTGTCCAGGCTCGCCTTGTAGGATTCGATGGTGCGGCTGAAGCCCTCCTCGATCTGGTAAGCCTCCAGGATCTTGCGGTACTTCTCGGAGATGGTGACATCGGCCCGGTTCATCAGGTCGGTCAGGGCTGCTACGCGGTCCTCGCGCTCGACCTTCTGAAACGGCAGATCCAGCGCCACAAACTGCTCGAGGGAGTCGATCATCTTGAGCATCAGGGGCACCACTTCGGTGCTGGTCTGGTCAATCTGGGCGATCTGCTTTTGCATCGACGCCAGCTCGGTGGTCTGGGAATCGACCATCTTGCCTACCTGCTCGTTGTAGGTGCGCAGACTGTCGACCTGACGCAGAGCCGCCTTGTACTGGGCCAGCGCAGATTCGGCAGAGTCGGCATAGCTGTCGATCTTCTGCTGGGAAACTTTGGATGCATTATTGGTGGCGGCTTGAGCGTCCACGGCCTGACCGGCAGTGGCGGCACTCAGATTGAAGCTGGTCAACAAGGCGGCCGAAACCAGGCTGCCAAGGAGCGCTTTCTTCATTGTAATGGTCCTTGTCTTCATAGGATTACCCTATCTCCGTAACTTCCTTGGACGTTGGGCACAGCCGGCCCGACCGGGCCGGCTGAGGTTGTATATCAACGGGGTTGATTAGAACTTCTGGGTGTAGTCGATGTAGTAGACGCGACCGTCGATGCCGTAGAGGTATTCATCGTAAGTGAAACCATCGTTGGACAGGGAAGGCCCGCGGTTGAACATGTTCTTCACACCGGTCTGGATCTTGGCATTCCAGCTGGTATCGACCGCCACGTTCAGGTTCCAGATGGTGTTGGAAGCGATATGGCCCTCTTCCTTGTCATCCACATAGTCCTGGCTCTGGGAGTCGATATAGTTGGTGCTCAGGTAGGTATCCAGATTCCACAGCTGCGGGAAGTTGGCACCGATCCCGGAGTTGAAACGGAAGTCGGGTTTGCCATTCCAGCCCTTCTTGTCGACCATTGGGCCGCCAGCGAACAGACCTTCCTCATATTTCAGGATGTAAGTGCTGCCAAAGTCGTAACGCAGGGTGAAGGAGTTGAAGTCGTACTTGTAGTCCGCCTTGAAGTCGATACCACTGGTCTTGAGTTGCCCCAGGTTGACCATGCCGGCATAGACCATCTCGACATCACCGTTGGCGTCACGAATGACGTTCGGGTTGCTGCCGGTATTGAGCTCCTGATAGAACTGGGTCTGGGTGGTGGCCAGCTGGATCACGTCATCAATCTTGATGTAGTAGTAATCGAGCGACAGGTTCAGGTTGTCCAGCGGATTGTAAGCCGTACCGATAGTGAAGGTATTGGCCGTCTCTTCCTTCAGATTCTTGTTGGATTGACGGGTGGTCATGTACTGATCTTCGGAACAGTTGGCAATGCCATTGGCCTGGCAGTAGACATAGTCCTTGGCAAAGTCCGCTGACTGGGCATCCGCCGCATAGAGATCGTTCAGACCCGGCGCGCGGAAAGACTGGGACCAGGAGGTACGGAACATCAGCTGATCCAGCGGCTGGTAACGCAGGCTCGCTTTGGGCGAGAAGGCGCTGCCAAAGTCGCTGTACTTGTCGTAACGACCCGCAAGGTTCAGCTCGATCTGCTCGGTGATGGGGATCAGGCTCTCGATGTAGGTGGCAAACACATCGCGCACACCGCCACCGGAGTTGCCAGATGAACCCAGCACGTTGCCTGCTTCGGACTGGCTGTCATAGGTATCGGAGTAAACCCAATCGTTATACTCGGCCCCCAGATACCAGCTGACCGGGCCCGCTGGCAGTTCGCCCATCTCCCAACCTACACCGCCGTACCACTGGAAGAAGTCCATCTTGGAGTTGCGACTGGTGGTATAGGAAAGATCCTTGGTAGCCGCATCAGAGAAGCTGCCATTAACGAACTTGCCGGTATTGACCTGCGTTTCCACAGCGGGGGCCAGCACATACCCATTACCAGTACTCTGGTTATCTGTTTTGGAGTACATGTAACCGGCATTCCATTCCAGATCGCCTACTGCTTCGGTCGGCACCACCCCTTCAAAACCCAGGTTCAGGGTACCGGTCAAGTCAGTCACATCGTTATCACGGGGACCCACGTTGTTGAAGCGGTAGTAAACGGTCGCGGCCTTGGCGGTGCTGAAGTTGTTGGCGGACAGGACTGCAGCACTGTCGGGAGTGGAGCCATCCACGGTGAAGGCACCGGCAGCCGGGGCGAAACGACCAAAACTGGTGACGCGGGAACCAATCATCTGTGGCACGAAATCCACATTGTCGTTGATGTGGTAGCGACCATTCAGATAGACAGTATCGCGGGTACGAGAGGCTGTCTTGGCAGCGACCTGGGCAAAGTCGAAGCGGCAAGCCGTGCCCTTGGTGACGAAGCCGGTGCCGGTGCCTTCACAGTCAACCCCATTCAGAGTGCGGGTAACCGTCTTGCCGGTGGTGGCATCCACCCCTTTGATATTGCGGCCATAGAGACTCGGTGCAGTTGCCCCCTCTTTCGCCAGATAGTCGCGATCCTTGTAATAGATCTCGTCTTTCACATCGTGCTCGTAGACCATCATCAAGGAGCCTTTCTCACCCGAGATGCCGCTAACGATGGAACCACTCTGCTCGTCACCACCCTCTTCGGTCGGTGAACCGACGCGCCCCTGGAATGACAAACCTTCAAAACCCTCTTTGAGGATCACGTTGATAACGCCGCCGATGGCATCGGAACCATACAGGGCGGAGCCACCATCCAGGTTCACTTCCACCCGCTCAACCGCCGCCATGGGGATAGTGTTGAGGTTGATAGCGGTGCCGCCCATGGAGGGAGAACCGGCGATACGCTTGCCATTGAGCAGCACCAGCGTGCGATCTTCCCCAAGGCCACGCAGCCCCACGGTAGCTTGTGACTGGGCAGAGCTGCCGGAGGATGGGGAGAAACCACCAAAAGAGTTGTAGGAGGCCTGTTTCAGATAATCCGCCACAGTCTGCTGACCAGACTGTTCGATCTGAACCTTGCTGACGGAGACAACCGGAGTGGCCCCCTCAACTTCAACACGGGAGATACGGGAGCCAGTGACTTTGATTTTCTGCAGTTTTTCGACGTTCTGCCCTTCTTCGGCAGATACGGATGGGGCCGCCGCAAGGCTCGCCAAGGCGAACGCAATCGCAGCAGAGATTCTGCTCTTCCTAAGCATCGCTTATATCCTTCCTGGTTGTTTATTGTTTGCTTCCTGATACCGCCCTCTTTGGAGCGATGTGTAAGGCTTATCAATCTTTGACTAGCGACGTCAATGGAGCAGGGGTGTGGCGAGGTCAGGCGTAGAATAAGCGGAGTGTATTAATTTTGACCGGCATAATTAGTGAATAATTCTGCCAAAAACAACCAGCGCAATGTAAAAACATTGTTAAATAGCGTAAGTGGCGCTGAATTAAAATTTGATGAACTTATTAGTTAACGTGCTGTCAGTTTATATCTTATTTTGATTTATCGCCCTTAATAAGAATAAAACACTAACTTTATGAGGGTTGCACTTGGTCGTCCTCATAGGGATAACAGATAAAATCGTCGAGATGATATCGTTTTCCCTCAATTTCACAGACCAAACAAAATCATTTCAAATCAACAACTTAAAAACACAAAAAACTCAAACAAACAGCTGTTTATATTTTTTAAAATAATGTTGAGCAGTAGCGTTTTGTTTTGATTTTCACTTTTCAGATAAAAAACGTCATTTTTCGGTGCTTTTAGTCTCAGCGGGTCATTTGTCCCAGTTTTCCATTTCCTTGTACTTGATTTTTGTTGCAGAGCTTTTACAGTGGCCAAGCGGATTGTCTGCTATTTGGCAACCAATCCAGCGCGTAATGCCAGGAAGGACAGGCCCGTCACCGGATTTGACTGGCCGCAAAAAAGAACAACAAGGACGAGGTTCCACCATGCTGTCGTATTTCCTACGCCGGATGCTTTTGATCATTCCGACGTTTCTCGGTATCACCCTGCTCGTCTTCACCATCACCCGTTTCGTGCCGGGCGGACCGGTCGAACGCATGCTGCTGCAAGCCCAGGTTTCCCAGAATGAATCTGGCCGCTCCAGCGGCAGCAAGGGGGCGCAGGCCCTCTCCGATGAACAGATCGAGGAGCTCAAGGCCTTCTATGGTCTCGACAAGCCGATGCTGGTCGCCTATTGGGAGTGGCTGCAGAAGCTGGCGGTGCTGGATCTGGGCGAATCGACCCGCTACTACGAGCCGGTGTGGGATCTCATCAAGGAGCGGCTCCCCGTTACTGCCTTCTTCGGGCTGGCAACCTTTCTGCTGAGCTATGCGGTCTCCATCCCGCTGGGTGTGGCGAAGGCGCTCAGGCACAACAGCCGCTTCGACTCGTTAAGCTCCATGCTTATCTACATGGCTTATGCCCTGCCCGCCTACGTGGTGGGGATCTTCCTCATCACCGTCTTCGCCTTCCATCTGGAGTGGCTGCCGATGGGCGGTTTTCCGGGGGACGACTTTGAGTACATGGAGAGCAGTTGGGATCAGATCCGCACCGTCTTTGCCCATGCCCTGCTGCCGCTTATCGCCTACGCAATCGGCGATTTCGCCATCCTCACCATGACCATGAAAAACAGCCTGATGGAGAACCTGTCGGCCGATTATGTGCGTACCGCCGTGGCCAAGGGACTGCCGTTTCGCAAGGCAGTCACCGACCACGCCATGCGCAACAGCCTGATCCCCATCGCCAGCCACCTGGGGTCTGTGCTCACCGTTTTCTTTGGCGGCTCCTTCCTCATCGAAACCATCTTCAACATCGACGGCATCGGCCTGCTCGGTTACGAGGCGATCGTCGAGCGGGACTACCCCACCGTCATGGGCATTCTGGCCATCACCTCCATGCTCATGCTGATTGGCAATATCGTCTCCGATATCTGCGTTGCCCTTGTTGATCCCCGTGTGCGGTTTGGAGATTGACCATGAACCAGACCTCTATTGCCATGCCGATGCTGATATCACGCCATATCGTCTCCGATATCTGCGTTGCCCTCGTTGATCCCCGCGTGCGGTTTGGAGACTGACCATGAAGCTCAATCCGGTTACCTTGAAAAAACTCAAGCGCTTCAAGTCGATCAAGCGCGGTTACTACTCCTTCATCATCTTCACCACCCTGGTGCTGCTCTCCCTGTTGGCAGAGCTGCTGGTCAACAGCCGGGCACTGATAGTGAGCTATCAGGGCCAGCTGCACTTCCCCACCTATGGCGATGTGATCCCCGGTCAGCAGTTCGGGCTCGATTACGAATACGAGACCAACTACCGCCAGCTCAAGGCCAAATTTGCCGCAGAGGGCCGGGGCGACTGGGTACTGCTGCCGCCGGTACCCTGGAACCCCTACGAGCAGGATTTCAAGGAGGATGCCTACCCACCCTACGCCCCCAGCGCGGCCGAGCGCCACTTCCTCGGCACCGACACCAGCGGCCGCGACGTGCTGGCGCGACTGGTTTACGGCTTTCGCATCGCCATCGGCTTTGCCTTTATCGCGCTGGCGGCCAGTTACGCCATCGGAGTCACCATCGGCTGTCTGATGGGCTTTCTCGGCGGCCGCTTCGACCTCATCCTGCAACGCTTTATCGAGATCTGGTCCCAGGTGCCGTTTCTCTACGTCATCATGATCCTGGTGTCGCTGGCCAAGCCCAACTTCGGCCTGTTTGTCGCCATCAACGTGCTGTTCGGCTGGATGGGGATCACCTGGTATATGCGCACCCTCACCTACAAGGAGCGGGCACGGGACTATGTGATGGCGGCGCGGGCGCAAGGGGCGACCACCGGGCGGATCATCTTCAACCACATCCTGCCCAACACCCTGATGATGATCGTCACCCTGGCGCCGTTCGCCGTGGTGGGCAATATCTCCACCCTGACGGCGCTCGACTATCTTGGCTTCGGGCTGGCACCGCCGACCCCGAGCTGGGGGGAGCTGCTCTCCCAGGGCATCAACAATCTGGATGCCATCTGGATCGTCAGCTCGGTGGTGGCCGCGGTGAGTCTGGTGCTGATCATGGTCTCCTTTATCGGCGAGGCGATCCGCGAGGCGTTCGATCCGCGTAAATTTACCCGTTACCAATAAGCCAGCCGATGCCAGCGCATCGGCAGGCGCCGGATAACGAACAGTGATTAATGAAGGACGGGCCGCCGCCATCGGCGGTCCCGGGAGCAAGGGATAATCCCGTTATCAATCAAGACCCCCAGTGCAGGGGCCAGACCTGGAAGTCAAACATGAAAAATAAAATCAAATGGATAGGTGCTCTCTTTGTGCTGGTAAACGGATCCTGGGTCTGGGCGGCCAGCCTGCCCGCGGATCTCAAATGGGAGACCAATGACACGGATCCTGTGTTCGCCTCCCCCAAGGCGCTGTCGGGCGGCAGCCTCAATATGTTTGTGGATAGCTTTCCGCTGACGTTCCGCACCGTGGGGCCTGACTCCAACGGTTCGTTCCGCTCCTTTATTCTCGATAACCAGTTGCGACTCATCAGCTTCCACCCCAATACCGGCAACCCCATCCCCTCGCTCGCGACCCACTGGGCCATCGCGCCAGACAGCCAGACCGTCTACTTCAAGCTGGATCCGCGAGCCAAATGGTCGGATGGTAAGCCGGTCAATGCTGACGACTACACCTTCGGCTACGAGATGATGCGCTCCAAACACATCAAGGGACCCTGGTTCAACAACTACTACACCACTGAAGTGGTAGCGGTAGAGAAGATCGACGACCACACCATTATGGTCAAAGCGGGCAACCGCAAGGCCAAGATGGACCTGCTCAACACCACCGAGCTGTGGCCCCAGCCCAAGCACTACTACAAGCTGACCCCCAACTGGGTGAAGCAGTACAACTGGGCCGTGGTGCCCACCACAGGCCCCTACGTGATCAGCGACGTCAAGAAGGGCAAGTCGGTTACCTTCAGCAAGCAGAAGGATTGGTGGGCAAAAGACGATCGCTACAACCAGCACAGATTCAACATCGACACCATCAAGGTGCAGGTGATCCGCGACCACAACATCGCCTTCCGCCACTTCCTGAAAGGGGAGATCGATACCTTCGAGATGATCCTGCCCAACTGGTGGCATGAAAAAGCGGTCACCCCGGAGTACAAGAAAGGCTACGTGCAGAAGGTAATGGCCATGACCGATACCAAACAGGGCGGTCAGGGGGTGCACCTCAATGTGGCCAACCCCAAGCTGGCGGACGTAAACGTGCGCCTCGGCATCCAGCACGCCTTCAACATCGACAAGATGATCGAGACCGTGCTGCGCGGCGACTACGATAGAGCCTCCACCTTCGACTCGGGCTTTGGCGAATTCACCGATATAACGCTGCCGGAGCGGGCTTATGACATCGGCAAGGCGCGGGAGTACTTTGCCAAGGGCGGCTACAACAAGCCAGGGCCGGACGGCATCCTGCAAAATGAGAAGGGGGCGCGGCTGACGCTGGCACTCACCTACACCAGTCAGGAGCACTCCAAGCGACTGACTGTGCTGAAAGAAGAGGCCAAGAAAGCGGGTCTGGATCTGGAGCTTAACCTGGTGGATGGCGCCACCGGTTTCAAGGTGATGCTGGAGAAGAAACACGAAGCGGCCTGGCTCGGCTGGGGCGGCGGCGGTCTCTATCCGCAATATTGGGAGTTTTTCCACTCCGCCAACGCCAACAAGCCGCAGACCAACAACCTGTTCAACGTAGCGGACAAGGAGCTCGACGCGCTGATCGACGCCTACAACGTCGAATTCGACATGACCAAGCGGGCCAAGCTTTCCCAGCAGATCCAGCAGCGCATCTATGATCTCGCCATTTTCGTGCCCGGGGTGCAGCTCAACTATGTGCGGGCCAGCAGCTGGCGTTATGTGATGCTGCCGGAGGTACCTGCCACCAAGAACACACCGGACCTGCTCTACTGGCCGATGGATGGTTATCCTCACAGTAGTGGCGGTCTGCTCTGGCTCGATCCCAAGGTGAAGGAAGAGACCCGCAACGCCAAGGAGGCAGGGGAGGCGCTGGCGCCCATCAACCTGCTCGACAAGACCTATGCACGTCATTGATATTCAGGCCATTGCGAAGGGAGCAGCCGTTATGCCCAACACTCAGGCCCCCATTCTTGACGTACCGGATAACGGGGGGGAGTTCGCCGCTGATAACGGCCAGCACCAGGCCCCAATCCTCGAAGTACGCGATCTTGAGGTGGAGTTCGCCGTCGATGACGGCAAGATCAAGGTGCTCGACGGGGTCAGCTTCAAGGTGGCACCGGGCCAGACGCTGGGGATCGTCGGCGAGTCTGGCTGTGGCAAGAGTGTCACTTCACTCGCCATCATGGGGCTGCTGCCCAAGCCCCACGGTCAGGTGGTAGCCGGTTCTATCCGCTTTCAGGGGGAGGAGCTGCTGTCGCTTGCGCCGGATCAGATGTACAAGGTGCGCGGCAACCGCATCTCTATGATCTTTCAGGAGCCGATGACGGCCCTCAACCCGGTGCAGACGGTCGGTGAGCAGCTGATGGAGGTGTTTCGCCTTCATCGCCCCGAGTACGACAAGGCCCAGCGCAAAGCCGCGGCCATCGCCATGCTGCAGAAGGTGGGTATCCCGGAACCGGCTCAGCGCTTTGCGGTCTATCCCCACAACCTCTCCGGCGGTATGCGCCAACGGGTGATGATCGCCATGGCCCTCTCCTGCGAGCCAGACCTGCTTATCTGCGACGAGCCGACCACGGCGCTGGATGTCACCATTCAGGCCCAGATCCTCGAACTGATGAAAGAGCTGCAGGCCCAGACCGGGATGGCCATCATCTTTATCACCCATGATCTGGGGGTAGTAGCTGAGCTATGCGACGAAGTGGTGGTGATGTACGCCGGCCGCGCGGTAGAGCAGGCCGATGTGTTCGAGCTGTTTGACCATCCCCGTCACCCCTATACCCACGGCTTGATGAGCTCGATCCCGCGTCTCGAGGATGAGCCCAAGAGCCTGCTCAAGACCATCAAGGGACAGGTGCCAGCCCTGGACGAGATGCCCGCTGGCTGCCGCTTCTCCAACCGCTGCCCCCATGCGACCGATCTCTGCATCAGTACCATTCCGGCGGTGGAGCAGTTAAATCTGCGCCACCATGTCGCCTGTCACTACTGGAAGGAGTTGACCGTATGAGCACTCTGTTATCGGTCAGGGATCTGAAACAGCACTTCCGGCTGGGAGGCGGATTCCTGCGCAAGCAATATACGGTTCACGCGGTGGATGGCATCAGCTTCGACCTGAAACAGGGGGAGACGCTGGGGCTGGTGGGTGAGTCGGGCTGCGGCAAGTCCACCCTCGGGCGCAGCCTGCTCAAGCTGTTCGAGCCGACCGCGGGCACCATCACCTTCGAGGGGCGCGACATCACCGCCCTCAGCCCGAAGGAGATGCGATCCCTCCGCCAGGAGATGCAGATGGTGTTTCAGGATCCTGCAGAATCTCTCAACAGCCGCCACACCGTGGGCCAGATCCTGGAGGAGCCCTTTATCATCCACGGTAAAGGCAACACTGAGCAGCGGCGCGGCTGGGTGCAAGAGCTGCTGGCGAAAGTGGGCCTGCCGGGCAGCGCAGTGGATCGCTACCCCCACGAGTTTTCCGGCGGTCAGCGCCAGCGGATCGGCATCGCCCGCGCCATCGCCCTCAAGCCCAAGCTGCTGGTGTGCGACGAGGCGGTCTCGGCCCTCGATGTCTCGGTGCAGTCGCAGATCGTCAACCTGCTGCTCAGCCTACAGCGGGAGATGAACCTCTCCATCATCTTCATCGCCCACGATCTGTCGGTGGTCAAACACATCTCGGATCGCATCGCGGTGATGTATCTGGGACGGATCGTCGAACTGGCGGATGCCCAGTCGCTCTATCTGGCGCCGCGCCACCCTTACACCCAGGCGCTGATCTCTGCCATTCCGGTACCGGACCCACGCAGGCGCAGCCAGCGCATTCTGCTGACCGGCGATGTGCCCTCCCCCATCTCGCCGCCGAGCGGCTGCCACTTCCACCAGCGCTGCCCCCATGCGACCGAGTTGTGCAAAAGCAAGGTGCCCAAGCTTGAGGCGTGTGATGATGCCCATCATCAGGTGGCCTGCCACACCCCGCTCGCCGTCGGTGGTCACGCTATCAGCGGCAGCGCCATCAGTGGCAACGCCATGAGCGGCGACAGCAGGCTGGAGCAGGCAAGCTAGGCGCAGCGAACAAACCCCAGGGTAGAAACAGACGAGGCGGCCATCAGGCCGCCTCGTGCTATCGGGTCACTCTTGCAATATCGAGCCACTGCCGCAGCTTGTCAGGCAATCTGATAACGGCCCGGCTTGTGGTTGAGTGTCAACACCAGATTACAGATAACCGCCGCCACGATGGAGAGCGCCAGGATCCAGGGCTGCACCACGAAAAACGAGGCAACAACAATGGCGCAATCGAGCCCCATCTGCAGCTTGCCCGCCCGGATGCCAAAGCGATCCTGAATAAAGAGCGCCAGTATGTTGAAGCCCCCCAGACTCGACTTGTGGCGAAACATAATGAGCAGCCCCATACCAATCAGGGTACCGCCGATCAGCGCCGCATAGAGGGGCTCTATCTTGCCGATCTGCAATACACCGTTGAGGTGATCGGTCATGTAGGAGACTGCCGCCACCGAGACAAAGGTGTTGAAGGTAAAACGGGGCCCCATCCGCAGCCATGCCAGCGCATAGAAGGGCAGGTTGATGCCGAAAAACAGCAGGCCGAAGCTGATGCCGGTCACCTTTTGCAGCAGCAGCGCCAGCCCGGCAGTCCCGCCGGTGAGCAGGCCAACCTGATGAAACAGAAAGATGCCGAGGGAAACAAAGCCGGCCGCCGTCAGCAGGGCCAGCAC
>NZ_CAWNZT010000132.1:0-16172 GCF_963878965.1 Aeromonas sp. HMWF015
GCACCACACCCGCAGTGCCCGCCACTTCGATAAACTCGCCCGCCTTGATGGGGCGGAAGATGATCAGCAGGAAGCCGGCAGCGAAGTTGGAGAGTGAATCTCGCAGCGCGAAACCGATGGCCAGACCGGCGGCACCGATAATGGCGACGAAGGAGGCGGTCTGTACCCCGACCCGGCCCAGTGCGGCGATCACTACGAACACCAGAATGGCGTACTTGAGGATGCTGCCGACGAAGTGGGTAATCGTGGTATCGAGCTTGCGGGCTTGCATCACCTTGAACACACCACCGCTGATGAGGTTGGCAGCGATATAGCCGACCAGCAGGGTCAGCAGGGCGGCGGCGATATTGACGCCGTATTCGATCAGCAGTCCCTGATTATTGACCAGCCAGGTCTGCGCTTCGGTAATGATTTCGGGTTCCATAGGATGTCCTGTCAGGTTCTAAAAGGTTCATGGTGGATAAATCTAACACCGCAGCGCGACAGTACGGGTCGCATCTGGTACTTCTTTTCTGCCATAAAAACCTGACACAAAAAAGAAGGGAGGCCAAAGCCTCCCTTCTTTTTGCTAAATGATGCGAAAAAACCATCAGCTCTGCAGCAGCTGGCTGCGGATAAACTGCCACTGATCCTCGAAGCCGGCGGTGGGCTTGAGCTTGAACTCGGAACGGACAAACTGGCTGATGCGGCCCTCGGTATAGGCCAGCAGCAGATTGGCCAGCATGGTCTCGTCGAGCTGGAAGCCCTGACCTTCGCGCAGCCGCTTCTCGCGCAGTACCTGCTTGATCTGGGTCTCCAGCTTGTCGAACAGGATGCTGATGCGATCCCGCAGCCGGTCGTGCTCACCCAGCAGGGCGTCGCCGTTGAGGATGCGGGTGATGCCGGGATTGCGCTCGGCGAACACCAGCAGCAGCTGCAGGATGTGGTGGCAGCGCGCCATGGTGTCCTTCTCTTCCGCCATGATCAGATTGACCCGTGACAGCAGGGAATCCTCGATAAAGTCGATCAGCCCCTCGAACATCCGCGCCTTGCTGGGAAAGTGTCGATAGAGGGCTGCTTCAGAGACGCCGACCTCGGCCGCCAGACGGGCCGTGGTGATGCGCTGACCCGGACTGGTTTCCAGCATATGGGCGAGCGCTTGCAGGATCTGATCGCGCCGACTCTGTTTCTGATTACTGCTTGCCATGGATTCCCCTAAAAAAAACAATGGCTTGATTCTGTTATTAGGCACCGCCACATCAGGCTGGTGTGGTCTGTTATTGGCGACCAGAAGAACCAAAACCGCCTTCACCCCGTTCGCTCTGATTGAACTCATCGACCAGTTGGAAGCTGGCCTGAACTACCGGCATGATCACCAGCTGGGCGATGCGCTCGCCGGGTTGCATGGTGAACTCATCTTTGCCGCGGTTCCAGACCGAAACCATCAGCTGACCCTGGTAATCGGAATCGATCAGACCGACCAGGTTGCCCAGCACGATGCCGTGCTTATGGCCGAGACCGGAGCGGGGCAGGATGGTGGCACACAGACCCGGATCCTGGATGTGAATGGCCAGACCGGTCGGCACCAGGGTGGTATCACCCGGAGCCAGAGTCAGCGGCGCATCCAGCAGAGCGCGCAGGTCCATACCGGCAGAGCCCGGTGTGGCGTAGGCGGGCAGCGGGAACTCGGTACCGATACGGGCATCCAGAATCTTCAGTTCAATTTGTGTAGTCATGAATCGCTTTTTCAGTTGGAGCTTGTGTTGGCGCCCCTCTTGGCAAGGTGGGGCGCCGTGAGTCTTGTTCTTTCGGGACGCTTAGCGCCGATAGTGACACGCAATCAGGGCAACCAGATGACGGGCCAGCGTCAGCTTGTCGGCCAGCGGCAGCGGGGCCTGGCCCCCTTGCCAGAACACGGTCAGGGCGTTGTCATCGGCGTTGAAGCCTTGCCCCTCGCGGGATACATCGTTGGCGGCGATCATGTCCAACCGCTTTCGCTGCAATTTATCGAGGGCGTATTGTTCCACATCCACGGTTTCGGCGGCAAATCCGACAGTGAAGGGTTTGTCTGAAAGGGCGCCGACGGCAGCAATGATGTCGGGGTTTTTCACCAGTTTCACCACCATCTGATCGTTGTCACCGCTCTTCTTGATCTTCTGGCTGGCGACCTGCTCGGGGCGGTAGTCGGCAACCGCGGCGCAGCCGATGAAGAGGTCGCATTCGCCAACCCGGCTCATCACCGCCTGATGCATCTGCTCGGCGCTCTCCACATCGATGCGGGTCACGCCAGCAGGCGTCGCCAGCGTCACCGGGCCGCTCACCAGCGTCACCTCGGCGCCCGCCTCACGGGCGGCGCGGGCGATGGCGTAGCCCATCTTGCCGGAGCTGTGGTTGCTGATGTAACGGACCGGATCGAGCGCCTCGCGGGTTGGACCGGCGGTGAGCAGCAGCTTGACGCCTGCCAGCAAGGGCTCGGCGGCCAGCTGCTGACAGCAGCGATCCACCAGTTCGAGGGGATCCAGCATCCGCCCCGGGCCCACATCGCCACAGGCCTGGCTGCCAGCATCCGGCCCCCACAGCAGAATGCCGCGGCTGGCCAGGGTCTTGAGGTTGGCCTGGGTCGCGGTGTTGAGATACATCTGCTGGTTCATGGCAGGTGCCAGCGCGATGGGCGCCGGAGTGGCCAGACAGAGGGTGGTCAGCAGTTCGTCGGCCATGCCTGCTGCCATCCGCGCCATCAGGTTGGCGCTGGCGGGGGCGATCAATACCAGATCGGCCCACTTGGCCAGCTCGATATGGCCCATGCCCGCTTCGGCGGAGGGATCCAGCAGGCTGTAGGCCACCGGATGACCGGAGACCGCCTGCAGGGTCAGCGGAGTGATGAACTCCTTGGCGGAGCGGGTCATCACCACCCGTACTTCGGCGCCCTGATCTTTCAGGCGGCGTACCAGCTCGGCACTCTTGTAGGCGGCGATCCCGCCACTGACACCCAACAGGATGCGTTTATCGGCCAATCTCATCTGCTGTTTCTCTATCCGGCTCATTCTGACTGGTCGGCTAAGATACCACACGCAATGGATGACGACAGGGGTTGGCATCAAGGGGTGTGGTCGGGCGCGCGCAATTTTTTGCTATGTTTTTTCTCAACAGGGATGAGGGAGAGACAAATGAGCATCAAAGAGTGGCCGGAAGATGAACGCCCCAGAGAGAAGTTGCTGCGTCAGGGGCCCGTGGCGCTCTCCGATGCCGAGCTGCTCGCCATCTTTCTGCGCACCGGCGTCAATGGCCTGAGTGCAGTGGATCTTTCACGTAATCTATTGAATCAATTCGGCTCTTTGCGCAGCTTGCTGGGCGCGGATCAACGGGCATTCTGCGAGGCGCACGGCCTTGGCCCGGCCAAATATGCCCAGTTGCAGGCGGTGCTGGAGATGGCCAGGCGCCATCTGGCCGAGCAGCTGCAACGGGGTGATGCCCTCACCTCGCCCCAGCTGACCCGCGACTATCTGCAGGCCCAGTTGCGGGATCGGCCGCGCGAGGTGTTTGCCCTGCTGTTGCTCGATAATCAGCACAGAGTCATTCAATTTGTTGAGCTTTTTTTCGGCACAATCGATTCGGCAAGTGTCTGGCCAAGAGAAATCGTGCAGATCGCGCTCAAACATAATGCAGCCGCGGTGATTCTGGCGCATAATCACCCGTCCGGCGTCGCCGAGCCCAGTAGGGCCGACCGCCAGATCACGGATCGGATCACGGCCGCTTTGGCCCTGATCGATATCAGAGTGCTGGATCACTTGGTGATCGGTGATGGCATCACGGTTTCTTTTGCCGAGCGCGGTTGGCTATAACTGTGCTCTGGCACCGTATTAGTTGATCTTTGATCACGGATGCTGTATAAAATGCCGCCTTCTGTTTGCCCCGCAATCGAAGGCCAGCGGGGCAGATATTTGCTCGAGCAATGAAGTAAGATTTGGAGAGACTGACATGTCTAGAGTATGCCAAGTAACCGGCAAGCGCCCGGCAGTTGGTAACAACCGTTCGCACGCTAACAACGCCACCAAGCGTCGTTTCCTGCCGAACCTGCACACTCACCGTTTCTGGGTTGAGAGTGAAAAACGCTTCGTAAGCCTGCGCGTATCCGCAAAAGGCATGCGTATCATCGACAAGCGTGGCGTTGAAGTGGTTCTGGCTGAACTGCGCGCCAGCGGTGTTAAGGTATAAGGAATTAGATCATGGCTAAAGGTATTCGCGAGAAAATTCGCCTGAACTCCAGCGCCGGTACTGGTCACTTCTATACCACTACCAAAAACAAGCGCACCATGCCCGAAAAAATGGAGATCAAAAAGTTTGATCCCGTTGTTCGTCAGCATGTGATCTACAAGGAAGGCAAAATCAAGTAATTACTTGATGCTGCATTCCCAAAAACCCGGCTTCATGCCGGGTTTTTTTATGCGCCGAATTCAGTACACTGCCGGTTCAAAGGGAGGCTTGCCATGTTCAAATTGAGCCGCAAAGGCTGGAATAACGTGATCATTGTGGTGGTGCTGATCGTGATCACCCTGTTGCATCGTATGGAGACTGCCCAGCAGGAGAACAGCGCCAAGCGTGCTCGCCCCTTGCTGCCGGATGCTGCCGTGGTGCTCACCTGGCAGGGGCCGAGCTGGCAGATTGAGCGGATTGGTCAGGGCTGGCGCAGCGTGCCGGATCTGGGGCTCGACACGGCGCAGCTGGATGCCCGTCTGGCGCGCTGGCAAGGCTGGTTGCTGCCCCCCGGCGAGGTGGTGCGCGGTACCCCGGTGACCATCAAGGTGTGGATTGCCGGCCAGAACGATCCGGTCGAGATCGGCCTCTATCAGAACAGCGGCCAATATGGCGCCCAGTTGCCCTCCGGTCTCTGGCTCGCCCTCACTGCCGAGCAGTATCGCGATCTGCTGCGTCCTGCCCCCTGAGTTCCTTTTCCTTGCGAGGTGCCCATGCCTGAATTGCCAGAAGTTGAAGTCAGCCGTCAGGGGATCTCCCCCTGGCTCACCGGTATCAAGGTGACGCGTGTAGTGGTGCGGGATGGCCGCCTGCGCTGGCCGATCCCCGGTGAGATTCAGGAGCTGGTGGACCTCACCATCCATCGGGTGCGTCGCCGTGCCAAATACCTGCTGCTGGAGACCGATTTCGGCACCGCCATCCTTCATCTGGGGATGTCCGGCAGCCTGCGGGTGCTGGATATCGGCACCCCGGTCGAGAAGCACGACCACGTGGATATCGAGCTGGAGAATGGCAAACTGCTGCGGCTCAACGATCCGCGCCGCTTCGGCGCCCTGCTCTGGACTCGCGAACCGGCCGAAGCCCATGCGCTGCTCGCCAAGCTGGGGCCCGAGCCGCTCACCGATGCCTTCAGTGCTGATTACCTGCAGGGGCGCGCCAAGGGACGCAGCACCGCCATCAAACAGTTCCTGATGGACAATCAGGTGGTGGTCGGGGTGGGCAACATCTACGCAAACGAGGCGCTCTATGCTGCCGGCATTCACCCCAAACGGGCGGCGGGCAATATCAGTGCCGAGCGGCTGGGAACCCTGGTGGCCGAGATCAAGCGGGTGTTGGCCGAGGCGATTCGCCAGGGCGGCACTACCCTCAAGGATTTCACCAGCGCCGATGGCAAGCCGGGCTATTTCGTGCAGCAGTTGCAGGTTTATGGCCGTGGCGGTCAGCCCTGTTTCCACTGTCACACCCTGCTGACCGAGACAAGAATGGGCCAGCGCACCACGGTTTTTTGCAGTCATTGCCAGCGCTGAGCGCACTTTTTGCCCCGATCCGGGGGAAGTTGTAACAGCGTATTTCCACTCTGTTGAAGATTTGCACAGCTGTCACTAGTATCCCGACCGTTCAGGCGGTTTGAGAATATAAAAATGACAGTTAAATCAATAGACTGGGAATATTTATCCCGGCAGGAGCGCTATTGCGCAAAATCCATGGCCCGCTTCCTCTACCCCGAGGGATGTGACCGGAAAACCTTCAATCGCGGCAAGTTCGTGCTGCGCAGCCTGCTCTATCGCAAGTCGCTGAGCCGGGTCTTCAGCCTGTTCCAGTGCGACTCGCTCAAGGCACTTCCAGCGGTCTATCCCGAGCTGCTCGACAAGCCGATGCGACCCTATCGCTTCGCCTGTGCCAGCGCCCGTGAGCGGGCCGAGATGCTGGAAAATCACTATCGGTTGCTGCTGGAGTGCTACCCGCAGCTGATCGACCCCCTCTATCTGGGCGAGGGGATCGCGCTGGGGCACTATCCACAGAGCGGCTGCCGCATTCTGCTGCGCCACGATGGCACCTTCCGCCGCGAGGCCGAGCTGGCGCTCTCCATCGTCAACGGCGAGGGGCAGCGCCTCTACAGCTGCGCCTTTTCGCTGGCGGGCAGCGTGGATCGTTTGATTCTGATGGTCGGCTCCATGCAGGGGCCGGAGCCTGCGGTCGACAATGCCCAAGATCGGGTGCGCGAGCTGACCAAAGAGGGACACGGCCTGCGGCCCAAATCTCTGCTGGTGCAGCTGGTGCTGCAACTGGCGCAGGCCATGGGGGCGGTAGAGGTGCTGGCGGTGCGCAAGCGGGCCCACGTGTTTCAGGCCAAGCGCTACAGCAGCAAGCAGAAAGACAACCTGCAGGCCGATTACGACGAGCTGTGGCAGGAATTTGGCGCGCAGGATGTGGATGCCAACTTCGTCGCTCTGCAAGCCCAGCCGCGCAAGCCGCTGGAGGAGATCGCCTCCAAGAAGCGGGCTATGTATCGGCGCCGCTACGAGTGGCTCGATCAGCTGGTGCAGGAGATGAACGAGCGGTTTGCCCGGCAGTAACTGGCAAGCAGGCTGACCTTGCCATGCGAGAGAGATACAACAAGGGCTACCCGTGGGTAGCCCTTGTTCGTTGTTGCCGTCGGGAATGGCGAGTGTAGAAGGGGATCACCCTTTCTGTTTGGCGGCGATGGCTTGGGCCACTACCGGGTCGACAAACTGACGAATGTCGCCACCGTGCAGCGCCACCTCTTTCACCAGAGTGGAGGAGATAAAGGAGTTCTCCTCCGCCGGGGTGAGGAAGACGCTTTCCAGCTCCGGCATCAGGCGGCGGTTCATATTGGCCAGCTGGAACTCGTACTCGAAGTCGGAGACGGCGCGCAGGCCGCGGATAAGCACGTTGGCCTGATGCTCTTTGGCGAAATCGACCAGCAGGCCGGAGAAGCCCACCACCTTGACGTTGGGCAACTGGCTGGTCACTTGCTGGACAAGCTGGACACGTTCTGCCAGATCGAACAGCGGGCGCTTGCTCGGGCTGTTGGCGACCCCGACCACCACCTCGTCAAACAGCTTGGCGGCCCGGCCGATCAGATCGGCGTGGCCATTGGTAACGGGATCAAAAGTCCCGGGATAAATTACCCTGGTAGTCATCTTTGCGGTCCTGCAACCTGGAAATTTGGTCGCATTATAAGGTCGTCGCTTGAGAATAGCAGTGCATCAGGCAAGAATACGCCATCGCGCATCAAGCCTCCTTGCATTGGTGACAGGGAGCAAAGGGATTTTTTATGAAACGTATTCTGGTCGTTCGCAATGACAAGATTGGTGACTTCATGCTGGCGTGGCCTAGCTTCGCCATGCTCAAAGGCTCCATGGAGTGTCATGTGACTGCCCTGGTTCCGGCCTACACGGCGCCGCTGGCCCGGCTCTGCCCCTGGATTGACGAGGTGATCATCGATCCGGGCGTGCGGGCCGACAAGGAGCAACAGCGAGCGCTGCTGGCGCGGATCAAGGCGGCGGCGTTCGACGCGTCCATCTGCCTCTTCTCCAACTCCCGCAACGCCATGCTGGTGTGGAAGGCGCACATCCCTTACCGGCTGGCACCGGCGACCAAGCTGGCGCAGGTGCTCTACAACCAGCGACTGGTACAGCGCCGCTCCCGCTCCCAAAAGCCGGAGTCCGAGTACAACCTGGAGCTGATCCGCCGCTTCCTGGCCGATCAGCAGGTGGCCGTGGTGGAGCCCAAGACCCCCTTCCTGCAGTTCGATGACGAGACCCTGCTACAGGTGCGCGAACAGCTGGCACTCAAGCTCAAGCTCGATGCCAGCCGCCCCTGGCTGATGGTGCATGCCGGTAGCGGTGGGTCTGCCAACAACCTCTCCATCGAGCAGTATGCCCGCATCATCATCAAGCTCAATCAGGCCTGCCCCGAGCTGCAGTGCGTGCTGACCGCAGGCCCGGGCGAGGAGAAGATGGCCGAACAGCTGGCGGCCGAGCTGCTCGCCCACGGTGGCAACGGCTGGATCTACCGCTCCAGCGATGGTCTGCCGATGTTCTGTCAGGTGCTGGCCAACGCAGCCCTGTTTATCGCTGGCAGTACTGGCCCGCTCCATATCGCTGGCGCGCTCGATGTGCCGACCATCGGCTTCTTCCCGATGCGCCGCTCCGCTACTCCGCTGCGCTGGAAGCCCCTCAACAGCGAAGGGCGTCACCTCGCCTTCAGCCCGCCGGAGGATAGCGACCATCCTGAGGATATGAGTCAGCTCGATCCCAAGACCATGGTGCCGGTGATGGCCCGCTGGGCGGCGCCTTTCTGGCGCAAATAACGTATGCAGCAATGCAAACAGGGCCCCTCGGGGCCCTGTTTCGTATGACGGTTATTCCGGCTGCTGCGGTTGCTGGCGTACCCAGAGATCGGCGTATTTGACGAAGGTGGAGTGGGCGGAGAGGATCGCCAGCAGCAGCCCCTGCTTGCCGTCGAGGAAGCCCGCTTTGAGCAGGTACATCTTGAGGAAGCAGCCGACGGCGTGCACCAGCCCCTGACTGAGGGAGCCCTTCTTGCCGCGGGCGGTGCGCTGATCGGCCCAGGCGCGGGCATAACCGGCGGATTTGACCAGATAGTGCTCCAGATCCCGATAGGTGAAGTGGAGCAGGTCGCCATGAATATTGACGATCTTCATGTTGGCCCGCACTTCCACCTTCTCGTGTACCAGCGCCTCGTTGTAGTTGGTGAGCGCCTTGGGATAGAGGCGCAGCACCCGATCCGGATACCAGCCGCTGTGGCGGATAAAGCGGCCAAAGACCCAGGAGAGGCGCGGCAGCGAGTAGATGGTGTCGCTGGCCGGATTGGCCATCACGTTGGCGATGGCGGCTTTCAGCTCGGGGGTGAGCCGCTCGTCGGCATCCAGCCACAGCACCCACTCGGACTGCACGTGGGACTGGGCCAGCCGGCGCTGTTTGCCAAAACCGGGCCACTTGGCGTTGACGAAGAAACGGGCCCCAAATTCGGCGGCGATGGCCGGGGTCTCGTCCTGACTGCCGGAGTCCAGAATGACGATCTCGTCCACCAGTCCGTCGAGGGAGGCGAGGCACTTGCGCAGGTTGTCGGCTTCATTCTTGACGATCAGAACGGCAGCCAGAGTCGGTTTTTTCACGAAATGGGGCTCTCGGTTGTTGCCCGTCTGGCGGGACATGCTCGAATTGGCGCCCATTCTAGCCTAAAAGCGTGGCCGGGGCATGACCCGGGTGGCGGCTGGTCTCCCCTGTCAGGGCGGGTAGGTAAGGATCTTCTGTTATTTATCCGACCATTCTTGGGGCATAATCTCGCCCAGTGATGATTAACCGCCGGGCCAGACCCGAGAGAAGACGCGTAATGAAAATATTGGTGATCGGCCCCTCCTGGGTCGGCGACATGGTGATGTCCCAGAGTCTCTACAAGGCGATCAAGGCCAACCATCCCGAGTGCGAGCTGCACGTGATGGCCCCCGCCTGGTGCTGCGCCCTGCTGGAGCGGATGCCGGAGGTGGACAAGGCGATCACCATGCCCCTTGGCCACGGTGACTTCAAGCTGGTGGCGCGCCGCCGCCTCGGCAAGCAGCTGGCGGCCGAGAAGTACGATCAGGCCATCGTCCAGCCCAACTCCATGAAGTCGGCGCTGATCCCCTGGTTTGCCCGCATTCCGGTGCGTACCGGCTGGAAAGGGGAGCACCGCTTTGGCCTGCTCAACGATCTGCGCAGCAACAAGTCCGCCTTCCCGCTGATGGTGGAGGGCTATCTGGCGCTCGCCTATCCCAAGGCGCAGATGAAGAGCCGGGCCGATATTCCGACCATTCCCCACCCCTCCCTGCACGTCGATCTGGTCAACCAGAGCAAGGCGCTGGAGCGACTGGGGCTGGATCGTGCCCGCCCGGTGCTGGTGCTTTGCCCCGGTGCCGAGTTTGGCCCGGCCAAGCGCTGGCCGGAGGGGCACTACGCCGTGGTGGCCCAGCAGCATCTGGACGAGGGGTGGCAGGTGTGGATCTTCGGCTCCAACAAGGATGTGCCGGTGGCCAACACCATCCGGGATCGGGTCAATATGCTGACCCGCCCCAACTGCCACGTGCTGGCGGGCAAGACCAGCCTGCACGAAGCGATCGATCTGATGGCGCTGGCCAGCAGGGTCATCTCCAACGACTCCGGCCTGATGCACATCGCCGCCGCCCTCAACCGGCCGCTGGTGGGCGTCTATGGCTCCACCTCGCCGCTCTATACCCCGCCGCTGGCGGATCGGGTCGAGATCGTTCACACCGACATCGAGTGTCGCCCCTGCTTCAAGCGCACCTGCAAATTCGGCCATCTCAAGTGCCTGATCGATCTGGCGCCGGAGCAGGTGGTCGATGCTTGCAAGAAGCTGGAGCAGAGTCAGTAAGATGCCCTACCGTCTGCTCTACAACCTGCTGATCCATCTCGGATTACCGCTGGCGCTGCTGGCCCTCTACAAGCCGAAGAAAGGCAAGCCCGGTTTTGGCAAGCGTTGGGCCGAGCATCTCGGGCGACTGCCCGCCACCGGACAGGAGGCGCCGCTCTGGATCCATGCGGTGAGCGTGGGGGAGACGCTGGCCATCACGCCGCTCATTCGTGCCCTCAAGGCGGAGCGGCCCGATCTGCCGATCCTGCTCACCACCACTACCCGCACCGGCGCCGATCAGGCTGCCAAGCTGGGGGATCTGGTGATGCATCGCTACGCGCCGCTCGACTACCCCTGGGCCATTGCCGCCTTTCTCGATACCTTCAAGCCGCGCGCGCTCTGGGTGATGGAGACCGAGTTGTGGCCGAACTGGCTGGCTGCCTGCGAGGCGCGCCACCTGCCGGTGACCATTATCAACGCCCGCCTCTCCGAGCGATCCTGCCAGCGCTATGCTCGTTTCCACGGCGCCTTCGACGCCCTGAGCCGGCCGCTGACCCATCTGCTCTGTCAGCATCAGGATGACGCCGACCGCTTCGCCCGCCTCGGCATCGATCGTTCGCGGCTGGCGGTGACTGGCTCTATCAAGTTCGACATCCAGTTTGGTGATGAGGTGCAGGCCAAAGGTCGCACCCTGCGCCAGCAGTTGGGCGCCGAGCGTCCGGTCTGGATTGCCGCCAGCACCCATCAGGGTGAGGACGAGCAGGTGCTGGCCGCCTTCGATCTGCTGCTCAAACGCCATCCCGACGCGCTGCTCATTCTGGTGCCGCGCCACCCCGAGCGGTTCGATCGGGTGGCCGAGCTGTGCGCCCCTTACGGCTGCCTGCGGCGCACTGATGGTGCTGCGGTGAGTGCCGAGGATAAGGTCTATCTCGGCGATACCATGGGCGAGCTGCCGCTGATGCTGGCGGCGGCCGATGTGGCCTTCGTCGGTGGCAGTCTGGTGAAGATCGGCGGTCACAACCTGCTGGAGCCGGCGGCGCTCGGCAAGCCCTGCCTGACCGGCCCTGCCTACTTCAACTTCAGCGACATCACCCGCCAGCTGGTGGCTCAGGGGGGCGCCGCCATCGTGGCCGATGCCGCCGAGCTGGGCGAGCAGGTGAGCCAGCTGTTTGCCGACGAGAGCACCCGCCGCGAGGTGGGCGAGCAGGCCCGCGCCGTGGTGCTACGCAATCAGGGAGCGCTGGCCCGCACCCTCTCGCACTGCCTCACTGCGCTGGAGAACGACTGAGTTTCAGCCTTTCATACATCTCAG
Organism: Aeromonas sp. HMWF015; assembly: GCF_963878965.1. Taxonomy (NCBI): domain Bacteria; kingdom Pseudomonadati; phylum Pseudomonadota; class Gammaproteobacteria; order Aeromonadales; family Aeromonadaceae; genus Aeromonas; species Aeromonas sp. HMWF015. The sequence continues at coordinate 11,942 of NZ_CAWNZT010000132.1, forward strand.
CCATAAAAAAACGGAGCGCGATGCGCTCCGTTTTGTTTTTGGCGGTGACCGGAATTAGCGAACGATCAGCCCCAGCAGGATGCCGACCACACCGAAGTCGGAGTCGCTGAAGGTGGTGTTGGCGAAACCGAGGTCGCCCAGCACCGGCAGCAGGAACACCGGCAGAATGGTGAGCAGCAGCAGGCCGTTGGCGAAGGCACCCAGAATGGCGCCGCGACGACCACCGGTGGCGTTGCCGAATACCCCGGCAGCGGCGCCGACGAAGAAGTGCGGTACCACGCCCGGGATGATGACGGTCAGGCCCATGGCGTAGAGCAGTGCCATCCCCACCAGACCGGCGGCAAAGCTCGATAGGAAGCCGATCAGCACGGCGTTGGGGGCATAGGGGAAGACGATGGGGCAATCGAGTGCCGGCTTGGCGTTCGGTACCAGCTTGTCGGAGATCCCCTTGAAGGCCGGAACGATCTCGGCGATGACCATCCGCACACCCTGCAGGATGACGTAGACACCGGCGGCGAAGGTGATGGACTGCATCAGGGAGAACATGAACCAGTGCTTGCCCTTGGCGACGCTGGAGACAAACTCGGGGCCGGCGAAGGCGGAGGTCACCAGGAAGATGATGCCCATGGTGAAGGAGATGGCCACCGGGGTATCGCGCAGGAACAGCAGGCTCTTGGGCACCTGCACATCTTCGCAGCTGTGGGCCTTGTTGCCGAACTTGGCGCCGATCAGGGCGGAGAGCACGTAGGAGCAGGTGGAGAAGTGGCCCAGCGCCACGTCATCGGAGCCGGTGATCTGCTTCATGAAGGGATGGGCGATGGCCGGGAAGAAGACCATGGCGACACCGACCACCAGACTGCCCACCGCGATCAGCGGCACGCCGCTCATGCCACCGGCAGAGAGAATTACGGCCACCATCATCGACATGAACAGGGTGTGGTGACCGGTCAGGAAGATGAATTTCCATGGGGTCAGGCGGGCGATCAGGATGTTCACCAGCATGGCGAAGAACATGATCATCGCCATCTCCTTGCCAAACGAGGTCTGGGCGATGGAGACGATGGCTTCGTTGTTGGGGACGACCCCTTTGATGCCGAAGGCGCGCTGGAAGATGACGGCAAAGTCACCCAGCGAGTTGATCACCAGGGTGGCACCGGCCCCCAGAATGACGAAACCCATGATGGTCTTGACCGTGCCCTTGATGCACTCGGTCACCGGTTTCTTCTGGGCAATCAGGCCGATAAGCGCGATCAGGCCGACCAGCACGGCGGGCTCGGACAGCACGTCAAACATCAGAAAGTTGAAAAATTCCATGGTCAGCTCCTGGCAATGGAAGATGCGGCCCGCAGGCCGCATGGAGGATCCTTAGAGGGCGCCCAGTTCGCGCAGGGCGGTGGCGAGCTTCTCTTTCATCGCGGCCTTGTCGACCATGTTGTCGAGGGCCACCAGACGGCCGTTGACCCCCATGGATTGGAGCTGCTCGGCGATGTCGCGGGTGGCGACAAAGATCTCGGCGGTTTCGCTGCCGGCGGAGGCCAGATCGCGGTGATCCACCTCGGCGGTGACTGCCAGCTCTTTCAGGATGCTCTTGATGCTCATCTCCATCATCAGGCTGGTGCCCAGACCGTGACCGCATACAACCAGAATTTTCATTGTCTCTTCCTCTGTCAGGTGCGCAGTGGCGCAGATCAGTAGCGCGCCAGAATGCGCAGGATGTCGTCTTTGGTGTCGGCCGCAATGATGGCCGCCACGTCCTCTTCATTCATAAACAGCTCGGCCAGCTGAGCGATGGTCTCCACGTGGGAGTTGCTGTCGCTGGCGGCCAGGGTGATCAGCAGCCGGATCGGGTCGTTGCCCTCGGAATCGAAGTTGACCCCCTGCTTGATGACGGTCAGCCCCAGACCCAGCCGGTTGACGCCGTCTTCGGGACGAGCGTGGGGCATCGCCAGACCGGGGCCTAGCACGTAGTAGGGGCCGAGCTCTTCATGAGAGCGAAACAGCGCCGCCACGTAGGAGGGCTCGATGGTGCCATTGGCCAGCAGGGGCGCCGTCGCCAGCTCGATGGCATGGCGCCAGTCGCGGGCGGCGGGTTCGATGCGGATGACATCTTCTGTCAGCAGTTGAGTCAGCATGGTGGTGATCCGGCTAGTTATGATGGCGCCAATCTATCGATCTTGCGGTGGTGAAACTGTGAGGGTGATCGCGAAAGTTAGCGCTATCAGATAGCGCTAACATCAAACTGTGATAGCGCTATCACTTCATCCATTAACGGGAGTCATCTTGCCCCCGTGATCCGGGAAAGAGGGTAGAATCGGCCCTGAGCAAATGGTCAGTGGCGCTCTTTTGCCTTAAAGTGAGCAGCCGCAAGTCGAGGATGGGATGGATGTCAGAAACAAAGAAGCGCCGTAGCACGGGTCGGGTGACCCTCAACGATGTGGCCCAGCTGGCCGGTGTGGGGGCCATGACGGTTTCCCGTGCCCTGCGCACGCCGGAGATGGTCTCCGACAGGATGCGTGAGCGCATCGAAGCTGCGGTGGAAGAGCTCGGCTATATCCCCAATCGGGCCGCCGGGGCGTTGGCCTCAGCGACTTCCCAGACCATCGTAGTGATCGTCCCGAGTCTGGCGGAAGCGGGCTGTGGCGAGATGATCGCGGGACTGCAACAGACCCTGCTCGAGGAGGGTTACCAGATCATGCTGGGGGATGCCCAGCATCTGAAACAGCAGGAAGAGAGCCTGCTGACCAGCTTTTTGCAGCACAATCCGGCGGCGGTGGTGCTGTTTGGTGGCGATCCCGGCGAGACGATCCGTACTCGCCTGAAAGCCTCCCGCCTGCCGGTGGTGGAAGTGGGTGCTATGGCCCGCAGCCCCATCGACATGAATGTGGGAGTCTCCAACTTCGATGCCGGTTATCAGCTCACCCACCACCTTATCGAGCGGGGCTACCGCAATATCGGTTTTCTCTGTGCCCGTCAGGAGCAGTGGATGCTGCAACAGCGGATGCAGGGCTGGCAGAAGGCGCTGCTCGACAACTACCTCTCCCCCGATGCCATCATCAACACCTCGGAGCGGCCCAGCTTCAGCACCGGTGCCACCATGCTGGGTGAATTTCTGCTGCGCTGGCCCGAGCTGGACGCGCTGATCTGCGTCAACGATGAACTGGCGGCCGGGGTGCTGTTCGAGTGCCAGCGCCGCCATTTGAATGTGCCGGGCAAACTCGCCATCGCCGGATTTGACGATCTGGATGTGGCGCGCGCCTGTTATCCGACCCTTACTTCGGTCAAGATCCCCTATCGCAAAATGGGACAGGAGGCTGCCGAGCTGATCCTGCGCCAACTGGCCGGGGAGCCCGTGATGGGCACTGCTCTGGCTCTCGATTTTCAACTACAAAAGCGTCAAAGCAGCTGATCCCCGTTTCACACGTCATCAAAGAGGCAACCATGTTCAAGGCTCTGTTACTGGAAAACCAAGACGGCAAGACTGTTCCGACCCTGACCCGGCTGGCCGAGAGCCAGTTGCCGGAAGGTGAGGTGCGAGTAGCGGTGAGTTACAGCTCCATCAACTACAAGGACGGGCTGGCCATCACCGGCAAGGGCAAGATAGTACGTCAGTGGCCGCTGGTGCCCGGCATCGACTTTGCCGGTACCGTGCTTGAGTCTGCCGACTGCCGCTATCAGACCGGCGACAAGGTGGTGCTGACCGGTTGGGGCGTGGGCGAAGGGCACTGGGGCGGCATGGCCGAACAGGCGCGGGTCAAGGGGGACTGGCTGGTGCCGTTGCCCGCCGGGCTGGATGAGCGCCAGGCCATGTGCATCGGTACCGCCGGTCTCACCGCCATGCTCTGCGTGCTGGCGCTGGAAGAGGCGGGCATTACTCCAGATAGCGGCGAGGTGCTGGTCACAGGTGCGGCAGGCGGCGTGGGCTCCACCTCGGTTGCCCTGCTGGCAGCCCTTGGCTATCAGGTGGCGGCGCTGACCGGTCGTCCCGAAGAGCAGGGCGCCATGCTGACCGCACTGGGTGCCAGCCGCATCGTGCCGCGCAGCGAGCTGCTGGTGCCTGCCAAACCGCTGGAGAAGCAGCTGTGGGCCGGTGCCATCGATACCGTCGGCAGTCAGGTGCTGGCCAAGCTGCTGGCTCAGATGAACTATGGCGGCGCCGTGGCGGCCTGCGGGCTGGCGGGTGGCTTCGATCTGCCTACCAGTGTGATGCCCTTCATCCTGCGCAACGTGCGGT